>DATFCK010000564.1:0-10376 GCA_035253185.1 Chthoniobacterales bacterium
GAACGCTGTTGGATTCGACGTTAACGAGTCGTCACTGAACGAAGCCCGGCCAAGGCCGGCGACTATCGTGTCAGCTATAAGCGAACGTCAGCCGCAGGTAGCGGCGATTGACCTCAATCGCCCTGTCCGGTCAGTGACCGGCCGCTACCAATGTCAGCCCGAAACGGGATCCGCAACCAGGTGGCGCCGTTGTTTGGCTGCATCCCAAAACTCTCGCTTCAAATAAAGTAGGCCGCTTACCGCCAGTACAAGACCGGCGTTAACGATCAGTCCGAGGACAAACGAATTCATGAATAACCAAATGCTGCATTAATAGCTTTCGAATTAGCCCAAACTGACAGATACCCGGGCATTAAGCCGGCGGGTTCGCCGTTTCCGCCAAACCGAATCAATCACAACTTTAACGTCGCCTAGCTACGCCATGCCCTGAATGTCGATTCGGGAGCGCCTCTACTGATCCCGGTCGCCTCTATCGAATCCTAGGCAGCCTCGTATCGAATCCTGGGCACCCTCGTCTAACTAGCGACCGGTTTAACCGGTCGCTATCAAAACGCCACGCTGACGGATACTCCTCGCGATCGTACGCGTCCTTTATCAGACGGCAGGCCGGTGCCCGCCCGGCGGTGTAAAATTTCACCGTGCCGAATTTGTTCGCGCCGGCGAGTTCCACGATCGCGCACACTCCGGCCCCAAACATAGGCGCCGATGGCTGCGACTGAGACCAGGATTACAAATAGTAGTGTATTCATAGAGTTGGAAGGGTTTAAGCGGCCAGTTGCAGTGCCGCCTCGGGCTGAAAGCGAATCGATTTTACTTCGAATCGGCGAACACCGTACGGGACCGGCCACTGGAATTTATCGCCGACTCGGTGCCCTAATATTGCCACGCCTAACGCATCAAAAACGGAGATTCTGCCGTCCGCGATGCTGGCATCGACTGGATACACCAGTATGACGTCGAGACTCTCATTCGTCTCCAAGTCGACTAGTTCCGCACGGCTGTTCATCGTGATCAGATCAGACGGTAGATCACCATGGTTCAGTACCGTTGCCTGCACGAGTTTCTCCTGCAGCAATGCGGTGTCGCCCGGATCGAGAGCTAACTTCTTAGCGGTCACGACGGCCGCTGAAAGTTCCTGATAATCTGCCGCCGAAATCGTCACCGCGCTTTTTGACTTTGTTGCCTTCAGATCAGGCATCACATTCAATCGCCTCTGAACTTCGTGTCCAACCGGGCTCAGCGAAATTCCCCGTCGTCCGAACCGAATCAGGCCGGAAACGGCCATGATGATCAGGGCAGTCCAGATTTTCTCGCCTGCGAATGGTGTGATCCCGGAGTCAGCATTGGAAGATGCATTACGGAGGTAACGCACCAGGGCCATGACCCGCACCGGTTTGTCATTTCCGGTCAGATACCCGAGGAGCCGGCGGGAAGGCCGTGATTTGGCGATGAAGTCGATCATCAAATTCTGAATTCCGCGCAAGTCCTCGAGGGTATGTGAACGAGGGTAGTTCCGTCCGCGGCGCGCATCAGCGGCGCGATGAACGTCGGCCCGGACAAGCAGACCTCCGACGAACAAGATTAGAAGAGCGCTAACGAAAATAGCGGTCAGGATGAAAAGGATAATTGAGATGTTCATGTAATAATTAGTTATTCAGGAGGATACTTATTGCGCAGCCAATCGAGCGCCTGAGCGCCGAGCGCCAGGAGGGCGATGGTTAGGGGCGCAGCCAGAATGGCGAACCAAAGGACGTTCATACCCTCGCCTCTCGAGCAGCTTCGTTTTGCGGCTCGTCCAGGGAGCTTTCGTCGGCATCGTCGCTGGCTGCCGGCGTCCCCTGCTCAAACAGGGCACCGGTGCTCAGCAAAAAAAGAAACGAAATGGCGATGAGAACGAGCGTGAGATCCAGGTTTTGCATAAAAGTTAGGTGTTTAGATTTGATGTTCTGTTGATAGCACTAACTTGCCACGGGCAAATATATTAACAAATCTTAATATTAGATAATACCGATAGGTTCAGCCTATATATCTTAAGAGCGGCGACCGAATAACAGATAGAACAGAAATGCAACCTGCCCCGGGCGCCCTTCAGGGATCGGGGCGCGGTCACGTCCGGTAGGTAGAAGTCAGGCCGGCGGCAGGTCGAACCATCCCAGACCATGGAATTCGGCCTTAGACCTTTTGCTCCGCTCCATTAAAACTCCGCTTCAGCGAATCCCACAGTGACTCCGCATACGTGAATACGGTTCGGGTGAGCGCGACTGCCACCAGTAAAAATACCAGTAAGCCCAAAGTAAATGCGATATCGAATATTGGTTTCATGTTTGTGCGTGGTTATCGGCCACACCAAAAGCTAACGGCTGTGGCACTGTCTGACTAAGACCGATAAGCGATGCGACTTATAGGTTGTTGTTATCGAAGCGACAACGGTCCCGCGGATGGGTGAACCGGGCGCAACCATTCCTGCCAGTGCTTTCTGGCAATCAGGGCGGTAGTTAGGCTGATCTCACAATGAGACGGAAGCGGCATCCCGACGCCGAAACGGGAATACTCGCATTTCCTGACCGCCTTCTTTGTTGCGAAATCTTGACCAGGAAGGCGGCGGAACCGGTTCAGCTTGCAGCACCGGCGCTTGTCCGGCCGCGGAGACTGATGTCGTCAGCTGACTTTGCCGAACAAGCATTCGGCCGAGGCGCGTCTTGCGCTTGCGAAGGCGCCGCCCCAGTTTAAGCACCAGTCGACCGATGGCGGTGTACAAATCGGCGGCGATAGCGCGACTGTGCACATCCCGTCCCGGTAACGACAGGCGGCCGCTGGCGGAAAACCGCGTTTTCGATCCGTTGTGCCGGCGCAACACGATATCGGCGGCGAGGGCGTCGTTCGCGAACCGCGTTACCGGTGTGAGTTTTTTGTCGAGGAACCGACGCAAAGCGTCGCTCAGCTGAAGATGGTGGGTGGTGATGTGTATCGGCAGGTTAATCATAAGTTTATTTCGACTGGCCATTTTTAGAACCGTTAGGGCCGCAAATGACCCTGGTGGAGACGTCGATTAGGAAATCGGCGCGATTGGCCACGTTGAATGGTTTCGCTTTCAGGAATTCAGCCACCGGCGGCGCTACCGGTATCAGACCGAGAGCCGTCTCCACTTGCCGTCCGTTAGCCGCTTCGTAAATACCCCGGACCAATGTTCGAAGGTCGCCTTCTGCGACTGGATCGTCGGAACGAGCAGCGCCTCCCGGCAGTGACAGAACGGCGGCGAGCACGCGCTCGAATGGTTGGTTTAGATCAATCTCGATGTTTTTCATAAAAGTTACTGCGCTCCTGCGCGCGTTCGTTGGCAGTCCTGATAAGACGGGCAAGCCGGTCGGTCGCGCGTTGCACCGCGATGCGATTCGCCCTCGGATTGTTACCGGAGGCTGTGGCGGGAGAAAGGAGAGCGACCATGTGTTTCGCGGGTGATGACAGCTCAAGATTAAAGCTGTGAAACGAAACCGACTAAGACTGGTATTCGATTAGACCGATAGGTTGTGGCTATGTATTGTGCATCATGGAGTTCCTGAATTTTCATCACCTGCGGTATTTCTGGATGGTGGCGCGAAAAGGCGGGGTGCGAAAAGCAGCGGAGGAACTGCATGTATCCCAGCCTTCGGTTAGCGCGCAATTACGTTTGCTGGAAGACTCGTTAGGCCAAAAACTTTTTCAACGGAGCGGCCGGAACCTGGTCCTGACTGAGGCCGGGCGGCTGGTGCTGAGTTACGCCGATGAGATTTTCTCGACCGGGCGCGAGTTAATAAACGCAGTCAAACAGCGTCCGGGGAAACATCCCCTGCGGCTCAACATCGGTCTAACCGATGCGTTTCCGAAGCTGATCGCTTTTCAAATTCTCAAGGCCGCTTTTCGATCGGACGAAGCCGTTCACGTGATTTGCCGCGAGGGCGAGATTGCGCCGCTGGTAAATCAACTGCAGGCGCATCGGCTCGACATTGTGCTGGCGGATGAGCCTGCTTCCAGCGCGTTGAAGGCGAAAACGTTCAATCATCGTCTGGGCAGATCCGGCATTACGTTTTGCGCGGTTCCAACGCTGGCGGCAAAACTACGCCGCAATTTCCCGCGGTCCCTTAACGGCGCTCCGGCGTTGCTGCCGACAACAAACATGGGGATGCGGGCTGCGCTGGAGACGTGGTTCGACCAAAACGATATCCGGCCACTGGTCGTAGGCGAGTTCGAGGATTCCGCGCTTATGGAAGTTTGCTCGGCGGGCGGTCGCGGCTTCACCGTCGTTCATACCGTGATCGAGCGGGCTGCGCTCAAACATTATGACCTTCGAGTAATCGCTCGAGTGAATGAGTGCGGAAATGACTTCTATGCCATCACCGCGGAGCGGCAGTTAAAGCACCCGGCGGCATTAGCAATCACGCAGCATGCCTACACCCATCTTTTTGCCGACGACGACTAACGAGTTCGCCGGTGCTAGGGCGGCTCAGGCTTGAAGAATAAGGCGCGCTATCTTCCGGCGAACCCGTGAGACGGTTCTTTCAATCCGCAGCAGGCGCCGCCAGGTCATAAGCAGCCGAACCACGGTGTAGAGGGCGATAGCGGCAAGCGCGGCCAGAGATATGTAATCGAGTATGGTCATGTTGGAATACCTTCAGCGAAAACTCAACAGCCCGGTTACGGTCCGCCCATCGCGCGGACCGCGTGAACAACCGCCCAGGCGGACATCGCTATGATGACCGCGAACAAAAATACGTCGCGAACAAAGTTGTTTCGGGCTTGAACATCATAGTTACGGCGAAGATTGAGAAACGGCTGGACTCGTGAAACCCGGCTATCACCACCGCCGGCTGGGACCGGCGGCGGACTAACTGCGCGGTTAGTTGCGTAACGAGCAGACCGCAGCTGGGCCATCATCGCCCGATATTCCGGAGAACGATCGTTGAAGTTAAGGCCACCGTGACGGCGCCGGGGCGGAATCATTACGCTCAATGGAAATCGGCGCGTAAGGAGGTTGTTATCGTGGTGTGCTTGTTTCATAAATTTTGTGGCAAAGATGTTTCTACTGACTGTGGCGGCGAAATTGTTTCGGGAATGGCGCCGCCTTCGTTTTCCCAGCGGGACAGGGATCGTTTGAGTTCGACCAGGCTAAAGGACTCCGGTTGACGCCGGCTAATTGCGGGCAGCGCGAGCTTGGAGTAATCGGCCGGGGCTAACCGAAGCCAGTTGGAAACAGGAAAATGAGTCATGGGGTTATGCATTTTTGACAGGACAAAGTTAACCCGGAACTATTGATCGAATAGGACTGGTTTTCGAACTGAATGATAGGTTATTGTTATATATTACCGCCGCTCGATGGTCCTACTCGCAGGGTTGATGCGATGACGGCTCGACTAAATCCAGGGCCGGGGCAATGATGGCAGCCCATGCCGGTCTCTTATCGCCGACGGCGAGTGCTACTGATTCTGTTGGTGCTTGGCTGCGGTCTGTTCGTGCTACGCCATTACAGCAGACTGCCCTCATTGGAAGGCCGCACGGTTTCGACCGCGGCGACTAACACCGGGGAAACGTCACTCGGACGTGCCATTTCGCCGCTCCTCCAAGCTCATCCGGATTTCTCCGGTGTTTTACCGATACGGAACGGAGGTGACGCGTTCGCCGCGCGGATGCGGTTGGCGCAGCGGGCAGAACGGAGCCTGGATATTCAATATTACCTGTGGCGCGACGATATGACCGGCACACTGCTTTTTCAGGCACTGCATGATGCCGCCGATCGAGGTGTTCGGGTCCGATTACTCCTGGACGATAATAACACTTCCGGCCTTGATCCGATCATCAGCGCGCTGGACTCGCATCCAAATATTGAGGTGCGTTTATTCAATCCGTTTGTCATTCGCACTCCACGGCTTGGTTACCTCACTGACTTTTTCCGCGCCAACCGGCGGATGCATAACAAATCCTACACCGCGGATAATCAAGCGACCATTATCGGCGGTCGTAATATAGGAGATGAATACTTCGGGGCGACCGAAGGCGTGCTTTTCGTAGATCTCGACGTACTGGCGATTGGTCCGATCGTTAACGACGTATCCGCAGATTTCGACCGCTACTGGAACAGCGATTCGACCTACCCGATCGATAGACTGTTAAAGCCGGCACATTCGCAACAACTGGGGGAGCTTACCGCGAAAGCAAAACGCCTGGAGGAATCGCCGCAGGCGGTAACGTATACGACTGCTCTGCGTGACTCGGGTTTCTTGCGTCAGGTCATTGATAACAAACTCGAGTTTCAATGGGCTCGTGTCCATATGGTCAGCGACGATCCCGCGAAAGGACTTGGACGGGCCAAGGGAAAGCAACTATTCCCTAACCGGTTAAAGGAAGTAATCGGACAGCCGACAAGGGAGCTTGAGTTAGTTTCGCCGTATTTCGTACCGACGGATGACGGAGTTAAGTCGTTCGTTACGCTGGCCGAGAGTGGTGTGAAAGTGAATGTCCTTACCAACGCATTGGAAGCAACGGATGTACCGGCGGTGCATTCTGGCTACGCCAAACGCCGCAAAAAGCTGCTGAAAGGAGGCGTTCATCTTTACGAATTACGACGACTGTCTGCGACTGACATCGGAGGCAGGCACGCGGGCATTTGGGGCAGCTCCGGTTCGAGTTTGCATGCAAAAACATTCGCGATAGACGGCATTCGTGTCTTTGTCGGTTCGTTCAACTTCGATCCGCGCTCGGCAAAGTTGAACACCGAGCTGGGCTTCGTCATTGAGAGCCCGGCCCTGGCGCAGGACATCGAAAGAACGTTCGCGACCCGGGTTCCAACCGACGCCTACGAAGTTCACCTGTCGGAGAAAGGCCGGCTGTACTGGATCGCCCACCATGGCGATCGCACGCTTCGCTATGACAAGGAGCCTGGAACGAACTTCTGGCTGCGTGCTTTTGTCTGGCTTTTGTCGTTCTTGCCTATCGATTCGCTGTTATAACCGCTTCCTGGTTTGATGTTGGGCGCGCCGGACATCGTCGGGCCAAGGCCATGGCAACCAAACCATACGGTCAGAGCACGCCTTCTTCGACGTCATAGACATCAAAGAAGAACTTCACTTTGCTCTCAGGCTTGCAGAACTTCGGAATGTATTCCTCGAAGTACTCCTGGGTTTGCTCGGACAAATCACACAAACGCAGACCGATCATTTCGTTATTCCAGCGAATGATCGCTTTGGCGTCTTTCTGGGTTGCATTCTCCTGTATCCACTTATCGATTTCCGGATCGCTGGCCCCGGTTCCGACGAATTCCCTGAACTTCGCATGGTCAAGCCCGGTGAATTTCCAAAAATAGGCGCCCAGTCCGCAGGGATAAAAATTATATTCGCCGTTGATGCCGAGCAGGTCGGCGCGCGCCTTGTCGACCATTCTGGCGGCGATCACGAACCCACCGAGTTTCTGCCGCGGGCTGCGCGGCGGCGCTGTTCGCAAATCCTGAGTGACTGTTCGCAGTTTCTGCTCGTTTATCGCCCGCGGTTTACTCTCAACTGTGCTTGTTTGCATATTTTGATCTCCTCAGTGTCGCGTTGATTCCGGGAACGGATGCAATGACCGTCTTAGTTAATAGAATTCGCAGATCGTTGCATGTTTAGATTGGGATAATCTTGTTTGCATCAGATCGGGCCCGCTCCAGGCGCACCGCTTTTGCGATGACGGAAACGAAGCTTAGGTTTATTCGCGCTTTGGCATTCGCACTAACTATCGTGGTCGATGACCTGTGCCCGTCGGTTTTCGACGCGAGCAGCGGTGTTGAGGGTGACCAGTAATAGAAAAGCGATCAAACCAAGAACGGGATCGATTGTCTGCATAATTAAAGGGGCTTGATGTTGGACGCTGCTTAGGCTAACGGCTTAACCTATTGCGCCCGGCTGATTTTACCAAGACTTTGCTCCAATCCCGATGATAGTATTTTACTATCGCAGCCGGATGCACGCCGTAGGAGATTGAGGGCGACAGCTGCGATGGAATTGTGGCATGACCAAGATCGAGAATTACGCCTTCCTCAGCGATACCCAGACCGCAGCACTCGTTAGTCGTGACGGCTGTGTCGACTGGCTCTGCTTTCCGCGGTTCGACTCCGGGGCGTGTTTCGCATCACTGCTGGGCGATGAAAAAAACGGCCGCTGGTATTTCCACCCGGCCAAAGGCATCCGGGCTACCCGCCGCCGGTACCGCGGCGATACACTGATTCTCGAAACCGAAATCGATTCGGAAGACGGCACCGTGCGGCTGATCGACTTCATGCCGCCCCGGGGCCAGGCGCCCGATATCGTGCGCATCATCGAAGGCGTGCGGGGCACGGTCGCGATGCAGATGGAGTTGATCATCCGGTTCGACTACGGCCACATCGTGCCGTGGGTGCGGAAACGAAACGACGCGCTGGAGGCAATCGCCGGGCCGGATGCATTGATACTCCGCACCCCAGTAGCAACCCACGGCAAAGATTTGCGAACCGTCGCCGAATTCACCGTCCAAGAAGGCGAACGCGTACCGTTCGTGCTCACCTGGTTCCCGTCGCACGAAGAACAGCCACGCCCGATTAATCCCGAGCACGCATTGGAAGAAACCGAGAATTTTTGGAATGAGTGGGCCCGGTCGTGTCGAACACACGGACCGTGGCATCACGCCGTCGTTCGTTCGCTTGTGACGCTGAAAGGTCTAACGTATGCGCCTACTGGTGGAATTGTTGCCGCCGCGACAACTTCATTACCGGAAGAAATCGGCGGCGTGCGCAATTGGGATTACCGATTTTGCTGGCTGCGCGACGCGACATTCACGCTGGTGGGTCTGCTCGATGCCGGTTACCGGGACGAAGCGCGCGCCTGGCAACAATGGTTGCTACGCGCCGTGGCCGGAAGTCCATGGCAGATGCAAATCATGTATGGGGTGTGCGGCGAACGGCGTCTCGAGGAATACGAGCTGCCATGGCTGGGTGGCTATGAGAATTCGCGTCCGGTGCGCGTCGGTAACGCGGCTTCGGCGCAATTTCAACTCGATGTTTACGGAGAAGTGCTCGACTCGATCTACCGTGCAAATCAGGCCGGCATCCAGTCGAGTGACGCGGACTGGCACGTGATGGTCGCTTTGCTGCGGTTTCTGGAGCGGAAATGGCACGAGCCCGATTTCGGCATCTGGGAAATTCGCGGCGATCCGCAGCATTTCACGCACTCGAAAATGATGGCATGGGTGGCGTTCGATCGCGCGGTGAAGATGGTTGATGATTGCTCCTGTGCAGGGGAAGAACATGTCGACCGCTGGCGGGCAATTCGGGATGAGATTCACGAACAAGTCTGCGCGAAGGGCTACAACAAGAAGAAGGAGGCTTTCACCCAGGTTTACGGATCAGACGAACTGGATGCCAGTTTGCTGATGATGCCGCTGGTTGACTTCCTGCCGGCGACAGACCCACGAGTGCGCGGAACGATTGCAGCAATCGAGCGCGAGCTGGTGCACGACGGTTTCGTCCGGCGATATCGCACGCAGAGCAACGTCGATGGCCTGCCGGGCGACGAAGGCGCTTTTCTGCTTTGCACTTTCTGGTTGGCAGACTGCCTCCACCTCAGCGGCCGGGTTGAAGAAGCGCGCGGACTATTCGAGCGCCTGCTCGCCTTGCGCAACGATCTGGGATTATTTTCCGAACAGTATGATCCCCTCAGCAAACGGATGCTCGGCAATTTCCCACAAGCTTTCTCTCACGTCGCGCTGGTAAACACCGCACGCATCCTCAGTAGCTGACCCGGCGTCACAAAGCAAAATCGTTAGGCGGCGCCGCCGCTCAAGTGAGCTTGCGTTTGCGCGCCGGATGGGCTTCGCGGTCGAGATGCGACTCGACAAACCAGAGGTACTTGTCGGCACCGCGCGAGACTTCGGTGAACAAGTCGGCCGTGTCCTTGTCGTCGAGTTCATCACTCTGATCGATCGCTTGCCGCACCCGCTTACCATAGGCGGCCAAGGCAGCGGACATGGCGGCGACGTGGTCCTGTTCGTCCGAGATCTCCAGCGGATAGGGTTCGAGTTCGGTGCGGCGGGTCGCAACCTGAATTGTCCCTTCCGCCGTTCCGCCGAGCTGGACGGCGCGCTCCGCGATTAAATCCATATGCTCCTGTGCTGCAGCCGCGATTTCGTCAAAGAGCTTGTGCAACGCAATGAAGTTGCGCCCTTTCACGTTCCAATGCGCCTGTTTTGTTTGATGGAGCAGATCGATGGTATCGGCAAGGCGCGCGTTCAGTAACTCAATAACGCTTACCCGCGTCTGCGCGGGAAGATCATTGTGCGTTTGATGGAGTGCGCGTCCGTTAGTCGTTTCGCGTTTGTGCGGGATGATTTTCATAGAACGT
>DATFCK010000565.1:0-16641 GCA_035253185.1 Chthoniobacterales bacterium
AAGAACGCTAAAGAACGCTAAAGCACGCTAAAGCACGCTAAAGCGTAGCCATGTCATCCCGACCGAAGTGGAGGGATCTCACAACTGCGGTGTGACGTCACCCGAGTAGGCGAGGTCTCTCGACTTCGCTCGAGATGACAAATCTTGGGGGGTGCGGTCGCGAGGGAGAGGTGGAACGCGTTATCCTTAACCAATCCCAGGGAGTTTGGTTCGCGGGGAACAAGCGGTCTTGGTAGCAGCTGTTCACCGGACCGCCAGCCGCCAGTCCGGCTCGGACCGATTAAGGTCAATTGCCGCTACCTAGTACTTTAGAAATGAAATTACCGGCGTCGGCGCGAGCTTCCTGCGGCCGTGCAGAAATTCGAGCTCAATCAGAAAAATCGCCGCCACCAAATCGCCGCCGACCTTTTTGATCAATGTGACTGCCGAGGCCGAGGTGCCGCCGGTCGCCAGCAAATCATCGATCAGCACGACTTTTTCGCCGCGTTCGATCGCGTCGATGTGCAGTTCCATTTCGGCTTCGCCGTATTCGAGCGTATACGCCGCTGATTCCGTCTGGTAGGGAAGTCTTCCCTTTTTTCGCAACGGCACAAAACCGATCCCGAGCTCATAAGCGACGGCTGATCCGAAGAGAAAACCGCGGGCATCGATTCCGACAACTTTGTGAATCTCCTTGTCGCGGCACTGATCCAGGAATAGATCGACCGAATTGCGAAACAACGGCCCGTCTTTCAGGATGGTCGTGATATCCTTGAAAACGATGCCGGGCTTGGGGAAGTCAGGCACGTCACGGATGGTTTTCCGCAACGTTTCCAGAACCTTATCGTCCATCGGCGCGATGCTACCGGCTGGCGGGGAAAGGTCAACGCGGCTTCAGCGATTGGGCGGTGTCTTTTGTTTTGCCCAGGAATCGCAACCGCCAGCCGTTGGCGTCCGCCGCGGGCTGGTGTCCGATCGGCGAACACCAGGTCGACCGCAAGCCCGGCACTTTCGTCACTACTGTTTGCTCGATAGTGAGCGGGGACTTTGCTTTTGTTGCCAATAATAGCCCTGTCTTTTATGATACGCTCCCTCCTCGTGGATCGATATCTTTTGGTTGTTTCAACTCTCTCCTTCCTGACCGCAGTGGTGCGGACCGGGATGTCGTTGCGGGCGCGCGTGTTCCCGCGGGGACGATTTAACTTTTTCGCGATCGCGATCGGGTTCGTCTTTCAAACCGCGTTTCTGTGGGTGCGCGGGCACGAACTTGGCCGCTGCCCGCTGACCAATCTCTTCGAAGTGTTCGCGTTTTTGGCCTGGTCGGTCGCGCTCGTCTACATGTTGATTGGTCCGGCCTACCGATTGTCATTGATGGGCGCATTCACCGCCCCGTTGGTTGTTGTTTTGCAAGGATTCGCCTTGCTCGCGCCGATCGATTTTCGACACACCCGTAAATTGAGTCCCAATCCGTGGTTGGAATTTCATGCTTCGATGTCATTGATTGCCTACGGCGTGTTCGCCTTGGCCGGCATCGCCGGCGTGATGTATCTGGTGCAAGAGCGGCAGCTGAAGACCCGGCAGCTGCATTCGATCTTTTATCATTTGCCGCCACTAACGGATTTGTATGCCGCGATCACCCGGCTGTTATGGTGGGGCCTGGCTCTTTACACTCTTGGGCTGGCAAGCGGTTTTTTCATCGGTCAACCTTTGCCGCGAATTCAAATTTTTTGCGCCATGGCAATATGGTTGTTATACGCCGCTATCATCAACGGACGCCACTTGAGTTGGTTCGCGCCGCGGCGGGTGGCCGCACTTTGCATCTGCGGATTCGCAGCCGCGATGACATTACTGTGGGGAATCACGTTTAGCGCCCAGCTGCATTGACTGTTGTGTACCAGATGAAAGTGAACACATACGGGTCTGCCGCCGCCATCCAGGCAGCGCAGATTTCAAGCTCACAACGGTGATCCGGATGAAGGTTTTCTGCGTAGGGTTGAGCCATCACACCGCGAAGGTCGAAACGCGTGAGCGGTTTGGGCGCACGCTCGAAACCGAGCGTTTGCTGCGCGAGAACGGATGTGCCGAAGCGTTGGTGCTGGATACCTGTAACCGGGTCGAGGTTTACGCCGTTGCCGAACGGGAACTTTCCACCGGTGAAGTCGCCCGTTGTGTGGCGCGTAAACTCGATCACGATGTGACGGATGATGCCGCGACCTTTTACCGTTATGAAGATGCCGAGTGCGCGCAGCATCTTTTTCGGGTCGCATCCGGGCTCGATTCCATGGTGGTCGGAGAAACGGAGGTGCTTGGTCAGGCCAAGAAAGCCTACGAAGCAGCTCGCGCCTGCGGTGCGGCAGGCCCATATTTGCATCGGCTTTTCCAACGCGCTTTTCGGGTGGCGAAACAGGTGCGCACAAACACCGACATAACGCGAGGCGCGGTGTCGGTGGGATCAGTCGCAGCAGAACTGGCCGGCAAGATCTTTGGCGACTTAAGCAAGTGCAAAGTCTTGCTTCTGGGAACGGGCGAAGCGGGTGAACGCACCGCCCGCGCACTGGTCTCTCGCGGGGTGCGCACCTTGAGGGTGAGCAATCGTTCCGCCGAGCGCGCCCAGGAGCTGGCGAGTGCCGTTAGGGCAACAGCGGTGCCATTCGAAGAATGGATGGATCACTGTCGTAATATCGACATTCTCATCACCTCGATTTCGACCGAGAAACCGCTGCTGACCCGTGACAACTTCGAGCCCGTCATCGCACAGCGCCGATTAACGCCATTGTTCATTATCGACATCGCGGTGCCGCGTAACGTCGATCCCGCGGTAAACATTCTCGAAGGCATTTACCTTTACGATCTGGATGCGCTGCATTCGGTGGCCCGACAGGCACTGGAGATGCGCCGGCAGCATGTCACCGCCGCCGAAGAAATAATTGCGGAACATGTGACCGCATTTTCCCAGATGCTGTTCCGCGGTCTGCAACGGGAGCCTTCGAGAGATTTACATCCGCCGGTGGGCGAAACCCCCAGTGTCAGCGGCGCGGTCTAGCTCGCAGAATACGGACGTCATCGTTAGCGAAAACTGTTCCCGAGCAGTAGCTAAACGCACAACGTTTGTCATCCCGAGCGAAGTCGAGGGACCTGGCCAACTTGTGTGACGTCAAACCGCAGAGGTGAGATCCCTCCACTTCGGCCGGGATAACATGGCTACGCTTTAGCGTTCTTTAACACCGCATTAAGGACAACGCGGTCCACGTTGTTCCTCGCTAACCAAAACCCCAAAGATTGTCATCTCGAGCGAAGTCGAGAGACCCCGCCTACTTGGGTGACGTCACACCGCAGTGGTGAGATCCCTCCACTTCGGTCGGGGTGACATGGCTACGCTTTAGCGTTCTTTAACACCGCGTTAAGGACAACGCGGTCCACCTTGTTTCTCGCGAACCAAAACCTCAAAGATTGTCATCTCGAGCGAAGTCGAGAGACCCCGCCTACTTGGGTGACGTCACACCGCAGTTGTGAGATCCCTCCACTTCGGTCGGGATAACATGGCTATGTTTTGGGTGTTTCCCACGCATGAAAGACGTAGATGTGCGCTCGGGGCGATTAAAACAAAAACTGCCGGTAGATTTCGCGAGAATCTCACCAACGCCCGATTAAGCTACCACCGGTGAAGCGACGCATCATTCTCGGTACTCGCGGCAGCGACCTCGCGCTTACCCAGGCGCGACTGGCGGAGGCCGCGATGCGCGCAAAGTGGCCGGAACTGGAAATTGAAATGGAAATTATTCGGACGAGCGGCGACGAGGCCAGGGAGCCTGGTGCAGCTCCGGAAGTCTCGATCGGGACGGCCGGCCGCAAAGGATTGTTTACCGCTGAGATCGAGCGGGCCCTGATTGCCGGAACTGTCGATGCCGCGGTGCACAGTGCCAAGGATCTGCCGAGCGCGCTCGGTAGCCGAACCGAAATTGGCGCGGTGCTGCCCCGCGGCTCGGTGGAAGACGTCCTGGTATCGTTAGGCAATTATGATCTCGAGTCGTTACCGTATGGCGGTACCGTGGCCACCGGAAGCGTGCGCCGGCAACATCAGCTGCGATGGAAACGGCCCGATCTGCAAATCGCGGAACTGCGCGGAAATGTTCCCACCCGGTTACGAAAACTGACTGCCCAAAAATGGGACGGAATCGTGCTCGCCCGGGCCGGTTTGGAACGATTGGGTATCCGGCCTAACGAAAATCAAATCGATTTCGAGACTAACCGTTTGTTTTTTACGGTGTTGCCCGCCGATGTGTTTGTACCGGCAGGAGGCCAGGGGGTCATTGCCCTGCAAATTCGCGTCGAAGACGACCAAAGTCGGGATTTCGTTAGGCCAATAAATCATCAGGATACTCGCGTCTGTCTCCGGGTCGAGCGCGAGTTTCTGCGGTTGCTGGAGGCCGATTGCAACCAGCCGGTAGGCGTGTATGCGATTGGGAAGGGAAATGAAATAACTGTGTTGGCCCAGATTTTTGACTCCGGCTCCAATGCGCCTCGGGAAGCAAAGGCTGAAGGCAAACCCGAAGATGCCGAGCAGCTAGCGGCCAATCTGCTGCACCGAATCAATGGCGGCTAAACCAAAGGGCAAGGTGTTCCTGGTTGGCGCCGGACCGGGCGACCTCGGTCTGGTTACGCTGCGGGGAAAAGATTCGATCGAGCGGGCAGACGTCATTGTTTACGACAGCCTGGCTAATCCTGAAATGCTGAGTTGGGGGCGGGACGACGCCGAAATTATCTACGCCGGCAAACGGGCAGGGGCCCACACGCTGAGCCAAACCGAAATCAATCAGTTGCTGGTGGACAAGGCCAGGGAAGGAAAAATCGTCGTCCGGCTCAAGGGGGGCGATCCGTTTGTTTTTGGACGCGGGGCGGAGGAAGCCCAGGCCATCGCGGAAGCGGGGCTGCCGTTCGAAATTGTGCCGGGCATTAGTTCGGCCATGGCCGGGCCGGCTTACGCTGGTATCCCGGTCACGCATCGCGCGGAGAATTCGCATTTTACCGTTTTCACCGGACACGAAGATCCGACGAAAGGCGGGAGCGCGATCGATTTCGGAGCGTTGGCAAAAGTCGGCGGCACCCAGGTTATGTTGATGGGGGTCGATCGCATTGAATCAATTGCCAAAGAAATGATGCAGAAAGGGGCCCGGCCTGATTTGCCGGTGGCACTGGTTCGGTGGGCGACGACCGGGCGCCAGCAAACGCTGGTTGGAACCCTGGGTGATATTGCCGCGAAGGTGCGCAGCCAGGGATTTGAAGCGCCCGCCGTGGCCATATTCGGCGATGTCGTTAGGTTGCGCCAGCATCTGAATTGGTACGAAAACCGGCCACTTTCCGGCAAACGCATTGTCGTGACCAGGACTCGGAAACAGGCGGGCGCTCTGAGCGCAAAACTACGAGATCTGGGTGCCGACGTGATGGAGCTCCCGACCATTCGGATTGAACCGCCTACCGATTTGCGCGAATTCGCCGAACTGGTGCAGGACGCGCATGTGTATGACTGGATCATCTTTACCAGCGCAAATGGTGTGGCCGCCTTCTTCGAATTGTTTTTCAAGTTATATGACGACGCCCGCGAAATCGGCGGCGCTAAGATTGCCGCGATCGGCCCGGCCACGGCGCAGCGGGTCCGCGATTTTCATTTCCACGTGGATTTGCAACCGGAGGAGTTTGTCGCCGAAGCGATAGTGCACGCATTTGAAAAAGAGGGCGGGATCGAGAATCTGCGGGTCCTGATCGCCCGGGCGGAAAAGGCGCGGGACGTGCTTCCCAAGAGCCTTTCAGCTCTAGGAGCCATTGTGGATGAGGGTTTCGCTTACCGCACCGTTATGGAAACGCGTGATTTGACCGGTGCGCGCCAGCGATTCGCCGAGGAGGGCGCCGATCTGATTACTTTTACAAGTTCCTCGACCGTCGAAAACTTTATGGCACTGGGCCTTCCCCTACCGAAACAAACGAAAGTGGCCAGCATAGGACCAATCACTTCCCGTACGGCGCGGCAGGCCGGGTTGAAAGTGGATGTCGAGGCGCGGCGGCACGATATCGATGGCCTGGTTAGCGCGATTCAGAAATTTTTCGGTACCGATCACGGCAATGAGTAACCCTACTCCGGTTTCGGACGAATTTGCCGCGGCAATGCAGCAGCTCAGTGCCGAGGCGCGGAAATCTATTTCCGCAACCCTTGAACCGCTCAGCACAACTGCCACCGGGGTGGATGCGCCATCGATTGAACGGCGGCTTCAGGATCTGGAAGCAGCGCTTTCGAAAAAGATAGAGGAAATGGTGACCACGGTGGGGAGCAAGAGAAGTCTCGAAGTTTCGCTCCAGTTTAGAAAAGTCGAAGAACAGCTCGATGCCATTCGCAACACCGAAACCGTGCACCAGCGGTTATTTGATTCGCTGCATGACGAGTTGATCAAGTACCGGGATAATTTCATTCACGAATCGCTCCAAAAACCTTTCATTCACGATCTGGTTCATTTGTTCGATGATTTGAGCGCCCTGTCCGCTCAGCTGCGCACCGCCCTGCATCAAAGCAAAAAGAAGAGCGGCCCCCTTTCGCAATGGCACGATAATCTCGAGAACAGTATTCATGCGCTGATTGAAGTTCTGCACCGGCTCGATGTGAAAGAAATCGAATCGCGCGACACCGTGGATCGCACCTTGCACAAGGTGGTGAGTTACGAGCCGGCTGATTTTCAGGAAGAAGACGGTCAAATCGTGATGCGGTTGAAGCGTGGTTTCCTTTGGCGCGACCAGTTGATCCGGGCCGAGGAAGTCATTGCCAAGCGCTTTGAGTAAGGCCTGATCGGGCAGAGGTTTAGCCCTTTGCTGAAGCGGCAGACACGTAGCCGCCACGATTTCACAATCGAGCCTCGATTTCGCGGCTGGGCGGAGTTGCTGCTTTCGCAAAATACATCTTAAACCCGGCCGAATTTCCCCTCGGGAACCGGCATGGAAACTGCAACTGCACTCGGCCAGACGGACAGTAAAAAACTGACCAGCTCCAGACCCACATGTCTCAACGCAAAGCAGTCGGAATTGATTTGGGAACGACCTTTTCGGCCGTAGCCCACATCGATGCCTACGGGAAACCCCAAATCATTCCCAACTCCGAGAATGAGCGAATCACGCCCTCGGTAATCCTGTTCGAGGGCAACAACGCCGTCGTCGGATCGGTCGCGCGCCAAAGCGCCGTGGCTGAGCCCGAGAAAATTGTCGATTTTGTGAAACGCGAAATGGGCAAACCCAAGGAGATTTTCCATCGCGAATTCAACGGCAAAAAATACTCCGCGGAAGAATTATCGGCGGTCATTTTGATGAAGCTCAAACGGGATGCCGAGAAATATTTGAAGGAGCCGGTGACCGATGCGGTCATCACGGTACCCGCCTATTTCAACGACGCGGAGCGGACCGCCACGATTACTGCCGGACAGCTGGCGGGATTTAATGTTTTACAAATCATCAACGAACCGACCGCGGCGGCTTTGGCCTACGGACTCGATAAGCTGGAGGAAACGCAAACCGTTTTCGTGTTCGACCTGGGCGGCGGCACATTCGACGTCACGATCATGCGAATCGATGGTCACCAGCTGAACATCATCGCTACCAACGGCGATCATCGGCTGGGTGGCAAAGATTGGGACGACGTCATCGTTAACTTTGTGGCCGAAGAATTCGACCGGATCCATGGCGAGAATCCGCTGCTGGATTTGCAGAGTTATCAGGACCTGCAAACGCGATCCGTCGCCGCCAAGGTCCAACTTTCGAATCGCCCGCATGCCGCGATTGTGCTGCAACACCACGGCAAGAGCGTGAAGGTCGATTTGACACGCGAAGAATTCGAAAATCGCAGCCGGCATCTCATCGAGAAATGCAAGCTGATCTGCGAAATGACTTTGCAGGAAGCCAAGATCAAATGGTCCGACATTTCCAAAATCCTGCCGGTGGGCGGCATGACTCGAATGCCCATGGTTCGGCAGATGATCAGCGAGCTGTCGACCGCGCCGATCGTGGTGGAAGTAAACCCGGACGAAGCGGTAGCAGTCGGGGCCGCCATTCAAGCCACGCTGTCGATGTTAACCGAGGAACAAAACTCCGGGGAACAACTGCTGGCCGACACCACCCGCAAACAATTTTCGTCACGCGAGGGCGGGTTGATTCAAGTTCACGACATCACGTCGCACACCCTTGGCGTCGTCCTGTGGGATGACACCAACCTCGAGGAATACGTTTACCCGATGATTCGCAAACGTTCGCCGATTCCGGCCACTGCTACCAACTCATTCGGAACCGCCAATGCCAATATGGCTCGTGCGGTGGTGAAGGTCGTTGAAGGCGAGAGCAGCCTGCCCGGCGAGTGCACTCCACTCGGAATCTGCGATGTCGTTTTGCCTCCATTTTTGCCAAAGGGTTCTCCAGTGCACCTGAGTTACCAATACAACAGTAATCAGGTTCTCGAGGTGGCGGTCGAAGCCTGCGGCCAGCGTTCCCAGGTCTTAATCGAGCGCAATACCGGTCTCGCGCAGAAGGATATTCCGCAGGCCGCCAGTAGCCTCGGAGCACTGAAGATCGAATGACGACGAAATGTGAAATCTCGTTCCCATTGCCGTTGCCAGATGATCCCAATAAATGGGATGGGTGGTCCAAGTACAAATCGCCTAACCTCTACGAACGTCTTTGCCTGGATCCGCGAGCGAATCCAAGCAACGAACTGATCGAAGAGCATTGCCGCGAGTTGATGCGGTGGTGGCAGAAGAAACTGCCACTGAAAAGTCAGCCCAGTAATCCGCTTGCGCAGCTGCTGCAACCCGGACTCGACGAGTCTTCGCGTTATCTCACCGAGGCCCGAACCGAACTGCTCGATCCTGCGCGCCGTCGCGCCATGGATAACGAGATTGCGGCCCAGATGCAGGAGGAAGCAGCCGCTGAATTGCACAAATACATCACCTTTGCGGTTGCGGATGGAATCCTGACCGCCGAAGCGGAAAAGAATTTGTTCCAGTTCGGCGCCGATCATGGGTTGGCGCGGGAAAAAATTCAGGAATTTATCGACGCCGAACTCCGGGATAGCGGCGCCAAACGGGCAGCGCCGCCCCCGCCAAAACCGGCAAGCGGTCCGCGTCCAAGACGGCGCGGCTCGCTCGATCCCAAACAGGATTTCATGCGGATGCTCCGGCTCAGCGCCCTGGACGGCGACTCAATGTCCGATGAGCAGCGCGACATGTTCGTAAACATGGCGGAAAATCTCGGCCTTGAGGCTGAGGAAGCCGAGGATCTGATCGATGAGTACCTCGACCAGGCGGACGACGCCGCCGACCCGGATGCGACCGTTGCGGTAACGCCCGCGCGCCCTGAACCGGGGGCCCAGCCTCCTCCCGCGAAAACGGAGTCTCCGGCTGAATCCGAAACCAGGCCGATTGTTGTCAACGAGAACGCCGAGCGCGCTCACTACGTCAATTATTCGAATTCGGCCGGCGGCCAGATGATTTTCATCCCTTCTGCCGAGTTTACCATGGGCAGCGAGGCGCCGGACGCCGCGCCTAACGAGCGTCCGCTCACCCGGGTTACGTTGACTCGTTTCTATCTATCACGATTTCCGGTCACCAATGCCGAGTATGAAGAGTTTGATCCTACGCATTCGCGCAAACGGCCACCCGGCGCGGGAGATCGTCATCCCGTCGTTTACGTCAGCAGCCTGGACGCGATGAAATATTGCCAGTGGCTCAGTGCGCGGGAACGCAAACGATATCGATTGCCTACCGAGGCGGAATGGGAATATGCGGCCAAGGGCAAGGAAGGGCGCAAATATCCATGGGGCAGTTACGATCGGCGCGGCGACCTGGGAAATTTTGCCGATCGCAACACGGTGTTTCCCTGGAGCGACCGCGAGATCGACGACGGTTTTCCGGAAAGCTCACCGGTCGGGAGCTACCCGCGCGGCGCCAGCCCGTTTGGTATCGAAGATATGGCCGGTAACGTTTGGGAATGGTGCCTCGATTATTACGAAACCTATCGAGGCGTCCCGCGAGTGAATCCGAAGGGACCAACCTCAGGGGCGAAGCGGGTTCATCGCGGCGGCAGTTGGAAATCGAGATTTAACAATCTGCGTTCAACTGCTCGGGGTTCGAACGTTCCAAATTTCTCCTGCAACGACATCGGCTTCCGGGTCGCTTGCGAATGCGAGTGACGTTAGTCCGCCGGCGCCCACGCGGGTTTTACCGGTAGCGGCGGTCTATAGTATCTGTTTTGCGCCAAAGGCGCGTGTTCAATTCACGCCTTTAGCCCAAAACTTTTCGGGCGTCGCGCCAGGCTATGGTTGATTCGCGCCGTGGCGCTAAACATATGCGCGGTCTACGAACGTCGCATTATTTACCGGTCGATCAGGATTCGATGAACGCGATAAGTGATACACTGCCGTTACCGCTGGAGTAAGTGCGCTGCGCGGGTTAGCGCATCTTCGTTAAATCCCATCGCCTGTTTGAATTTCCAGTCTCGTTCCAGCGGATTCTTCTCGCTTTGAATTTGTCGAAAGGTTCGATACGGCATGCTGCCTTGCAGCCACAACCGATGGCCCAACACCGGGACCGGAAAATCGCTTCCATGCAAAACCCGCGCGCCGATCGCCGGTTTTAGGCAGTCTGCCAAATGACCGCAACGGTTCAGTGTTACCATCGCGCTGATATCCCCGTACAGATTGGGGAATTCGCCTAACATCGCGCACCAGTCGTCGAAATAATCGCGGTCGGCCAGTCCGCTCTTGGTCGCACAATGGGCCGCAATCACGATGACGCCGCACTCCAGGGGCAGGCGCAGCCGTTTTGGATCTGCCAAAGCGGCGTTGATCACCGGCACGGTGTGTTCACCTCCAGTGTGGGCTAGCAACGGAAGCCGTAGCTCGGCCATTCGCTGCCAGAACGGTAGGTAACGCTTGTCCAGGCAATCGATGTTCTGACAGTTAGGCAAACATTTCATCAGGACCGCTCCCGCTTCAACGCAGCGATTCAACTCTTCAATTGCATCGGCCCGCGCCGGGTGAATTGAGACGCCGGCCAGGAATTCCGGATGGCGGCGGGCCAGATCGAGAACGAGATCGTTAGGCACGAACATGGAGCCCAGGTCGGGGCGGGGCCTGCCATCGCGATCATAAACCTGTTCATGAGCCAGCAGCACCACCGCGTCGAGCGAGGAGCCGCGGATCCACTCGAGCAGCGCCGTGGTGTAAATCGTTTCCAGATCGCCATTCAGGGTGTCCGCTGGAAAACCAAGCTGCCGCAGCATGAATCCGGCGAGCCAGCGATGCCAACCGCTCAGCCGCAGCCACGCTCCCGAACCATTGGACCCGTTCCCCACCATGTGCACATGCATATCGATGCGGCGGGCTGGGGACGACGGTTCGCTCATATCGAACTCAACGGCGTAGAGAGGAATCTGCAGTCGTTGGTCCCGAAGGGACACCGGAAATTAGCCGGTGGTGAAACGAAGTGGAACCACCGGGTTTAACCAAAGAAGATCGAAGCCCCGGCAGGGGCGATGGAAGAAAAACGCGGCAAATGTCCTGCGACCCTGCCGGGGCGCCGGCCTATAACGGAAGTATCCGGTGGTTCACTCACACTGTTCGGTCACCACCGGCTAATTTCCGGTATGCCTCCGGCATGTCATTCCCGTGTGCGTTAAACGCCGAATGCGGACACACAATCCCATTTGCGTTCATCCGTACAAACAAAAAGGGACTCGCCGAGACGAGTCCCTCAGAGCGTTCTAAATAAAAAATTTACGCTGGGTTGAACCGGAATTTGGTGCGTCCCCGCTTCGCGTTTGCTTTAGCCTTGCGGCGGCTCTTCTGCGAAGGCGTCTCAAAGGCGCGCAACCGGCGCACCTCTTCGAGAATACCCTCAGCGTCGAGCTTATTCTTCAAACGCTTCAGGGCGCGGTCCACCGGTTCACCTTTGCGGACGATAACTTCTGGCATGGATGATCTTCTTCTTCCTGTGAGCGTTGCGGTTAGGTTGTTAAGCAAGAGGACCGTAGCTGGGCGCGGCTAACGCGTCAACTTCGGGCCCGGAAAAACTGCATATTTCCGCTGGAAAGAGCGATTTTCAGGCCGGTTCCACGGGAAAAAGTCCGACGTAAAATACTGTAAATCAGATAATTACATCGAAACAGGAGCTACCCGCGCGGTGAAGCCGGGCGGTTAGCTGCCCGCGTCAGCTGGCGTCAGGTTGCAGCCCAGCTGGCCCTTTGTGCCTGGCTTCCTGGCGGAGAGTGCCGACTCCCTTTCCGCTGGCCCGCGTCCACCAAAGCACGATCGGCGAACCAATGAATATGGAGGAATAGGTTCCAACGATCACTCCGACCAGGAAGGAGAACGCGAAATCGTTCAACACCGGACCGCCGAAGAAATACAAAGCCAAAACCGTCAGTAAAACCGTCCCACCGGTCAGAATTGTTCGGGACAATGTCTCGTTGATCGAGGTGTTCATGACCTCTTCCACCGATCCCGATAAGCGATCGCGCAGGCCGCTGCGGATCCGATCGAAGACAACGATTTTATCGTTAATAGAATAACCGGCGATGGTAAGGAGCGCGGCAACCATGATCAGCGAAAGTTCGCGGCCGCTGAGCGAAAAAATTCCCAGCGTAATGATCAAATCATGCGCCAGCGCCACCAGCGACCCTACGGCAAACGCGGTGCCGAACCGCATGGTGACATATACGAAGATGCCCACCAATCCCAGCGCCAGGGCCAGGGCACTTTTGGTAGCCAGCTCTTTACCGACCAGCGCTCCTACGTGATCGGTCTGTTCAAATTTTACTCCTTTGTCCGCCAGCGTTTCGCTCAGTCGCTGCCGAATTTTGTCGGCTGCGCCGGCGTCCGCCCGAATGCTGATGAGGTCACGATTCGCGATCTTTTCCGACTGGATCACGGAGTTTTGAAAACCGGTGTTGGCCAGGGCGGCTCGGACCTGATCTGGAGTCAGTTTCTCGTTCGCCGCCAGGACCATGAGATCGCCGCCGCGAAAATCCGCTCCCAGATTTCGTTCACCGCGAACGAACAACACCACCAGGGCAAGAATCACCACCAGCCCGGAACCGAGCACGAATTTTCGCGCGTTACCGAGGAAGTCGAATCCCTTGGATCGGATCAGGTGCAGCATCGACACCCGTTTGAGCAGATTGAACGCGAACGCCCAGGAGAAACAGGTGTAGGTGACCAGGAGCGAGGAGAACATTGACGCCACAATGCCGATCGTTAGGGTCAACGCGAAACCTTTAACCGGTCCGCTGGCCAGCCAGAACAGAATGGCCGCGGTTAGGAACTGCGTTACGTGCGCGTCAAAGATCGCACTGAAAGCTTTTTGATAGGAAACGCTGATCGCATTCTTGAGCGATTTCCCGTGTTCAATCTCGTCGCGAAGCCGCTCGTAAATGAGCACATTGGCATCGACTGCAATTCCAAGGCTGAGGATCAAACCAGCGATGCCGGGTAGGGTGAGCACGCTGTTAAACATGCCCATCGCTCCCACCACCATAATGCAGTTGATCAGGAGCGCGACGTCGGCAATGAAACCGACCAGGCGGTAATAGATGATCATGAACACGACCACCAGCGCGAACCCGACGATGCCGGCGTAAATGCCGCTTCGGATTGAATCGCTGCCCAGGCTCGCGGAAACCTGCCGTTCTTCTTCGATTTTCACCGGCGTCTGAAGCGGATTCTCCAGCACGCTGGCCAGGCCGCGGGCTTCCGTTTCGGTAAAGCGCCCGGTAATGACAGCGTCGCCGCCGTAAATTGGGGTTCGAATCACCGGGGCGGACTGGATCACACCGTCCAGGACGATCGCGAACCGGTGACCAACGTTGGCCTCGGTGATTTTGCCAAATTGTTTCGCGCCTTCGCTGTCGAATTTCATTTGTACCGTCCAACCCTCGTTACCGTAGTAAGCATGGGATTCGGTAACCCGATCGCCGCCCAGATCCGCTTTCTTTTTAACCAGTAGTCGTTCCGGCTTTGGTGTCTCGTTAGGCTCAGGGTGCGGGGTGTAGGTTTCGATGCGGTATTCCGGCGGAATGACCTGCTGACCGGCGTCGATCTGACTCAATCGCTGGCCGTTGTCGGGATAAACCAGCCGGAACTCGAGCTTGGCCACCCGGGAAAGTTGACCGCGGGCCTCCTGAATTTTCGCCGCGTCCAATCCCGGAATCTGGACCAGGATTCGATCGCTTCCCTGCGGGGTAATGATTGGTTCGCTGACCCCGAACTGATCAACGCGTTTTCGAATTGCTTCGATGGCCTGTTCCACCATGGAACTGGTGATGGGCCGTTTGGATCCATCGGGCGCGACTGCCGGATCCAGCCGGATCAGAAACGAAGTGCCTCCCTGCAGGTCCAGTCCCAGATGAATCTTTCCCGGCCGGACGACCGATCCGTCAGGGCCTTTCTGATCAAACGGCGGATAGACCGATACCAGAGACAAGGCCGTAACCGCGATCGTCAGTACAACTCCGAGGATTCGACGTGTCCTTTCGTTTTCGGTGGCGAAATACCAAAAAAAGACGACCAGAAGGGCGAGGCCGCTGAAGAATGTCAGGGAAGGGCTCATCCGGTTTAATTCCGATCGGGGTGCTGGAGCGGAGAAGTGTGCGTGTCCGCGTCTACGCTATTGGTTGGGCGTTGCGCCTTCGTCATTCTCGATGCCACTGCGTTAGTTCGGCCGTTGCTACGTTTTCGCACCTTCGGGTTTCAGCACATTCGTGATAGCCGACTTTTCCACCTCAATTTTGACATTGTCCGCCACCTTCAAAATCACCGTGGTCTCTTTCACATTGGAGATGAGACCGTGAATGCCGGAGCTGGTTACCACCCGATCTCCGGTCTTCAGTGCCGAGACTAATCGCTGCTGTTCCTTCTGCCGGCGCATCTGAGGACGGAGCAGAAGGAAGTACATTATTATAAAGATAAAAATGAATGGGATGAAGCCGCCAAGTCCGGCGCCCGGCGTGGCCGGTGCCGGCGACGCCGCCTGCGCTAAGAAAATCGACATAACGGAATGCATATGGAACGAAGCACAATAAGAGGGCTACACCGCCTTCAGGCAAATGGTACCAGAGGGCGTCTTATTGAGCACAGCCGTGACCGGATTGCAACTAGGAGACGGTTTGAATAGGGAGGCGGCGCCAATTCTACCGTTACTTCGAGTATTGGTGCCGGGCCACGCGATGTCACCGGAAGTGGCGCGGGAATCCGTTCGCATTTTTTTGGAGGCTCCAAAAAATCCACCGGCAAATCACCGCTTCTCAGAATTCCATTGCTCACGGGAAAAAGGTTTTCGCCGGCAGCAGGTCGCCATTATATTCTCAACATGAACCCTCCGATTTACTTTTCCCTCCTCCTGTCGGCCCTCGCCCTGCCGTTTAATGCTGTCGGCGACACCATTCAGCTCAATTCCGGCGCTCCGATTACGGCGACAGTTGTGAAATATGCAAACAACGCCTTTGAAGCGCGTTCAGCGGATGGAAAGACCACCAGCTATTCGGCGTCAAATGTGCGTCAAATTTTGTTTGATAGTTCGGGCGGCAAAGCGCAGCTGAAAACTCGCACCAATGGCCTCCAGGAAGGAACACCGGTCAGTTTTGCCAACGGCAGCCTAACCGTCACTACCAGCAGCGGTAACCGGCAGTTTCCGCTCATCTTCGTGGAGCGTGCCGCTTTCGTACCGGAAAAAGGGCAAAACATTGAAGTGATCAGTCACGGCACGCAGGTCGATATCACCAAACATCTTTCAATGGGCAACGTGACCATCGTCGATTTTTATGCCGACTGGTGCGGACCATGCCGCATGATTTCACCGGCGCTGGAACAAATGGCGAAAACCGATCCGGAAGTTGCCTTGCGAAAGATCGATATCGTTAATTGGGGCACAGCGGTCGCGAAGCAATTCAACCTAACCAGTATTCCGCAGGTGAATGTGTATGGCCGGACCGGAAAACTGGTCGGTACCGTCAAGGGCGCGGATGCCGCCCAGGTGGAACGCTACGTGGCCCAGGCCAAGCGCGGCGGATAGGTCTATTGCCGAGTGCGGAGTGTAGAATGCGGATTGGGGAGCGCAGGCTGCTAGCCTGCTGGCTTCGGCAGCCTGCCGAAGCGAACTTTCTGCTACGTTGCTGCACGAACGCTCGCCGGCAAGCTGCCGGCGACAACAGGCTGGCAGCCTGTGCTCCCCCGGATCGCAGTCAGTGATCGCGAGGCACTAAGACCAACCCGCCGGGCGCGTGCGCTACGCAGGCGCGCCGGAAAATTCGTCTGTTTCCACAGCACGAATTTTGTAGTTGGCGACGAACTGTTTCCTCAATGTTTCGAACGTTCCCGCTTCGATGGCTTCGCGCGCTTTTCGCATCAATTCCAAATAGAAATGCAGGTTGTGCAGCGTGATCAGTCGTAGTCCGAGAATCTCCTCGGCTTTCACCAAATGCCTGATGTAAGCGCGCGAGAATTCGCGACAGGCAGGACACTCGCATCCCTCCTCGATCGGGCCTTTCTGCATCGCATATTCGGCGTTCTTTAGATTCAGAGTTCCAGCGGCGGTGAACGCGGTGCCGTTGCGCGCCAGTCGCGTCGGCAGTACGCAATCGAACATA
>DATFCK010000566.1:0-3461 GCA_035253185.1 Chthoniobacterales bacterium
TCGAACGGCGATACATCAAACTGTTGGCGGAAACGGGCGCGGTGGCGGCGGCGGTTCAAGAACTGCGAACCTGCCTTCAAACCGAATGGTATCGGGCAGAAAGCTGGCAATTGCTGGCTGAATTGCTGGCAAAAAACGGACAGAACAAGGCGGCCGCCGAGGCGATGACCCTAGCCGGCAGCTTTGACGTTCATCTATCCGCCCGTCCAACGGCGCTTTAATTAACCGCCGATAAGTGTAACGCGGCTAACAAATTGTTAAGACCGGCTTATCGCAGAGCGGCGATTGGTCTTCGCGACGCTGAATAATCAAGCCTCGGCGTTCGTCTCTGTTTTCACAACCTATGAAAAGATTACTTCATTGCGGGGTAGCCATGGCCATGGTGGGTCTGGCCATTGGTTCCCTATCCGCCCAGACCCAAACGACCACGAGCACAACCACAAACTACATTCAAACCAGCAAACTGATCGGCACCAAGGTGCATGCATCGGATGGCGATGTTGGAACGATTAAGGACGTCGTGCTCGACAGCAACGGCTGCATGGCCTACACCGTCGTC
The DNA here is from genome assembly GCA_035253185.1 of Chthoniobacterales bacterium. Taxonomy (GTDB): domain Bacteria; phylum Verrucomicrobiota; class Verrucomicrobiia; order Chthoniobacterales; family UBA10450; genus DATFCK01. The sequence goes on from DATFCK010000566.1 coordinate 560, forward strand.
TCCACCGGAGGTGGAGGTGGCAGCCGCACCACCAGTACCACGACCAAAACCGTGGCCGTTCCGTGGACCGTTTATGACACGACTTCGTATTCTCCAGACGCGCGTGTCCTAACCGTTCGCACTGAACGTCAACGGATTTACGGCGCGCCCGTGTTCGATTACGCACACATCCGTGAATATTCGAGCCCGGCCTGGATTAATCAGGTCAATTCCTATTACGGTGTAAGTGCGTCCACCGGAGTCGGTGTTGGGGTTTCGGCGACCGGAACCAACACCACCACCGGCTACAACACTTCAGCGACTACCACCAACACCAACACCGCGGCCAGCACGGCTGCGAGTCCTGGCGCTTCACCGGTGCAATCACCAGCGGCTGGATCTGCAACTGAAGCCAACCGCGCGGCCTCTCCGGCAATGTCGCCCACAACCGGTAGCTCACCCGCAACTGGATCTTCACCCGCAACTACTGGCGCCACTGCCAGCCCGTCTTCCCGGTCTCAAACCAGTCCGTCTGCTGAGCAATCGCCCAGTACCCGAGCCAAATCGAGCATGACGCCGGCATCCTCGCCGCGACGTCACCATTCCCCGAGCGGCGGAAGCAGCGACGAATCGACATCCAGCGGCAAGAGCAGCGATAGCTCCAGCGCGTCAGGTGAAACGAGTTCTTCCAGCAAGAAGAGCGGAAAGAAGGGTAGCAGCTCAAGTTCACAAGGCTCAAGCAGTGAACGTTCGGGCGAAGCGGCTGCCACTCCGAAGGACAGCGACACCGACGAATAATTCACAAATCTCAACCGAATCCGGCGATGAGCCGGGAAAACCGCGGGAACGCATTTAGTGTTCCTGCGGTTTTCATTTTTGGGGAGGCCATCGATCGTTTGGGGCACGTCGATGCGAAAACCTCGCAATTTGGCCGCTGGTTAAACCGTCGAAATTGAAGTCGAGCAGTCCGCCCGCACCACTCTGATTCACCACCCGGTTGTTAGGCCTGCCTGATTAAATAATTCAGATCGAGATGCGCAGGCTCCAGTGTTACGCCCCAGATACTCCGGCCCTTGCCTCTGCAATCTCGATCGCCGCCGTATCCCTGCCCAGAAATCGGGTACCCCAGAACCAAAGAGCTCCCGCGGCCAGCATCATTACGGAGACACCGGCGAGGGCCACATCCATATTCCAACGGTCCCGCACCACTCCAATCAAGGGCGGAGAAATGGCATCGCCTAACAAGTGGATAATCAAAATATTCAATGCGTAGGCGGTGGCTCGAACCATCGGCGGTGAGACGTTAGCCAGGGCGGTGTTGGAAGGGCCGGTGTTGAAGAACAGAAAGAAAACGGCCAGGAAAATCATTACCCAGGCGCCCGGAAACGGGAGATAAATGACACCGAGCGTAGCTGGAAAGGCGAGCAGCATTCCGATGCCGGAGATGAGAAAGTAGGAACTCGGGAATTTTTCTCGCAGCTTATCTCCGGTCCATCCCCCGAGCACGGTCGCGATCAATCCGGCCGACGCGGTAATCGCGCCAAAGGTGAAATCGATATTGCCTAACGAATCCGAACCGGGAGACAGTTCGTCGCGGCGATCATGAAAAATGTAGTCGGGCAGCCAGGCGGAAAATCCCCCGATGGCAAAAGTCATCACCGTCATCGCGGCGGTGTTGATGAGGTATGACGGGATCCTGAGGAGGCGTCGATAATCCGCCATGGTGGGGCGCCGGCGTGCCGCCCGTTCTTTGGCCATGGTCCGCGGATCGCGCATCATGACGCAAAGCGCGCCCAGTAAAAGGCCCGGCGGGACAACCAGATAAAAGGCCCATCTCCAACCCAGATGGTCGGCGATTGATCCGCCAAACATATAACCCAGCGCACTGCCGACCGGTATCGCTGCGTAAAACCAGGCGAGGACCTTCCCCCGCTTCTGAATCGGATACATATCGGCAATGATCGTCGGAGCTGCCGGCCCGTAACCCGCTTCGCCAATTCCCACAAAAACGCGGGTGAATAGGAGCATCCCAAAAGACATGGCCAGGCCCGACCACCCGCTGGCCAGACTCCAGACGGCAACGCTGATCCCAATCAATAACCAACGAGAAAAGCGGTCCGCTAACCATCCGAACAACGGCGCAGCGCACATGTAAGTAACCAGGAAAGCGGTCGTCCATAATCCCGCTTTACCGTTCTGGTTTGGGTCGCCCGCCAGAAATTCGTGCTTCAGCGTCGGCAGAACCGCTGCCAGAATGTAGCGATCGATGTAGTTAAAAAGATTGATCGCCAGTAACAGCGTCAGAGCAGCGCGCGGACCGGTAAACGACTTCACTTGATGGTCAGACCAAACAATGGTCGATTGCAGTTGGTCAGGCGCGGACCGTAATTTATACAAAGTGGAGAAGCTCTCATTTCGTCAGCGCGTGCTGTACTGGTTCGGAAGACTGCTGGCGCGCATCATTTATCGAGTCAACAGCTTCGGTCAGGAACATTTGCCCGCCGGCGGTTTTCTGCTTTTGCCTAACCACATATCGTTGGTTGATGCCATTGTGCTCCAGGCGGCCTGTCCCGGACGTCAGATTCGTTACATCATCGATGAAGGTTTTTACCGCAAACCGTTTCTCCATCCGGCCCTGAAGCTGGCCGGCTGCATCCCGATCACTTCTCGCCGGGCCAAAGACGCGGTGCGCGCCGCCGCCGATGCCATCCGGGCGGGCGCCATTGTGTGTCTGTTCCCCGAGGGACAATTGACGCGAACCGGAACGCTCTTGCGCCTGCAACGGGGATACGAGCTGATCGCGCGCGCGTCCGAAGCTCAGGTTGTTCCGGTCTGGCTCGATCAGCTTTGGGGCTCGGTGTTTTCTTACAAAGGCGGCGGCCTGTTCCGGAACCGGCCCAAATTCCCGTTCCCGGTCACGATC
>DATFCK010000567.1:0-2253 GCA_035253185.1 Chthoniobacterales bacterium
CTACCGGTCCCGGCGCGGTAAAAAACACCCGCGCGTTTCGGCTGTTCGGATGATCGCGGATCGATTCATAGATCTGGCGACCGAGACGATTCACGGTCTCACTCCAATCGCTTACCTTATTGAAATGAGGCGGTGGCCAGCTAAACGCCATAACACTGAGCGCAACCGTCGCCCAGGCAGTTCCGCGTAGCCATGCTGCCCGGTTAGGCCGGGTGGATGCCTCCAGAAGCAATTCCCTTAACAGTAATACCACGCCGAAAAGAAGAAGGACGTCGGCAATCGCGCCAAAAAACGGATTCGCCATCCGGGCAAAGCTGGGAATGAAGTAAGCGACGGCAACGACCGCCAGATAACCAACAATGAATCGCCATTGGCTGACGGCACGCTTTGGTAACAGAAGAAGCGCGGCCAAGCCAAGCGCGACCATTATATAACGATGCCTCCCGAGCATCATTTGTCCCCCGGCACCATCCCAGTAGTAACGCAGCACGTTACCAAGGTCTGTTTCCTTCATCGCCCAGTGCTGATGATATTTGCCAAACGCCTGGTGTTGAATGTAACGCACGATGTGGGGCGACAATATGTAATACGGCAACGCCAGGACGATGCCCGGCAACGCCAGCCAGCCTAACCGGCTGAGCCACGCTTTGGATTTGATTGCGTCCCAAAGCCGCTCACCATTAACCAGAAAAGCGGAGATGCCGAAGGCGGCGGCCAATGTGATGATGGTGAAAGCCGCGAAGCTCGGCTTGATGAGCAGCGCAAAAGCCGCGAACAGCCCGATCACCAAACATTCATTTCGAGAGGCGGCTAACGGCGACTGTCGGAGCAGCAATACGATGGCGAACGCACCGGCGAGCCCAATCGCGCAGTCGGGCCGAAATTCGGTGATCAAGTTAGCCGTAAATGGAAAAAATAGGACGAAGACGATTGCTGCGATTCTCGCTTCGGTGCCGGCTCGCACGGTAAAATAGTCAACGGCCAGAAGAAGCAGGAATACCAGCAATCCATTACACGCATAAGGCGCCCATTGGTGCGGGCCGAACACGGTAAAGGCAAACACGGCGAGGCCGGTGGAGAACGGGCTGTGCGGAGGATGCTGCAACAAACTCAGCACGAAAGTTTTCGGAGTGTAATGCAACAGAGGCAGCCGTTCGATGGCGTCTACCAGGTAGTTGCAATCATCATCGGTCGGACCGACCGCGAGCCGGCCATATCGCATCGAATAATTCACGAACACCATCGTGAACACGACTGTTATCAGGGCGTACCAGCCTGCGCGACCGAGCAGGCCTGAGCGCCACTCGTTAGTCCCCGAAGCCATCTGAACGGCCGATGTTTTCACCGGTTTGGCGGTAGATTGTAGAATCGCCGGCATGTTTGGAAGAAATCAATTCAAGCCCGGGATATCGGACCAAGCGCTGCGAACCGGATCGAATGCAATTTGGCCGGCAGCCACGGCTTACCGACCAGGTTATGCAGGCGACGTTAACGCAATTGGCTCTTCAGATGATCGGCCAGTCGCAAGGTCAAAGCCACCAGAGTCAGGACCGGGTTCGCATACCCGCCGGTGGGAAACACCGATGGACCGGCGATGTAGAGGTTCCCGACGGTGTGCATCCGGCAATTCGGATCCACCACCCCTTTCTTCGGGTCGACATGCATGCGGGTCGTTCCCATGTGGTGATAACCACCTTCGGTGTTTGATGGCGGGGTCTCGTCCTTCAGTTGTTGATAAAAGCGTCCGAAGCCGGCCTTTTCCAGTGTGGCAGCGATCAATGTCTGGGTTCGAATTGCGCTTCGCATATCCTCGGCGCTGATTTTCCAATTTAGCTGGAGCCGGTTCTGCCCCAGAGCGTCCTTTTCCCGGCCTAACGTCACTCTGCTTTCCGGATTGGGAATCTGTTCCATCATATTGGCAAAAATGATGGCCGGAATCGTGCGCTCACCCGTTATCTGTTTCCGAACCTTACGCCACAGCGCGGCGCCGATCTCGTCGAGATCGCCCAGGATGGTGCAGATTTTCTGCCCCACTGTTCCGGCGCCTTGGCGGCCTCCGGAAAATAGCTCCCGCAGGGCAGTCACTCCCGGGGCGCTTACCGGCGGAAACACAATATCACGCCAGAAAAACTGCACATTCTGGTTGAGCAGCTTTTCGCGCCGTAACGCCGCTTCGGTCAGAGCCAGCTTGCCCACGATAGCGACGTCGTTAACCGTATGGACGTCGTTGTAGAGCCCGGCCGAGCGAAAAAA
>DATFCK010000568.1:0-6019 GCA_035253185.1 Chthoniobacterales bacterium
ACCCGGCATCATCCTCCGGGGATTCGAACAGGGTTCGACTGGCGGGGCCGCTCAGCGGCAAGGGTTCAAAGCGAAGCTCACTATCCAGAGCCAGCGCGAAGCGCTGGATAATCCCACCCCTTCCGCCATGAGCAAAACGAGCAGCAATAGCGCCGATTAGCCACCCGGACACCCGGCATCATCCTCAGGAGATTCGAACAGGGTTCGACTGGTGGGGCCGCTCAGCGGCAAGGGTTAAAAGCGAAGCTCTCGAGCCAGCGCCAGCCCACAGCGGGCAATCCCCACGCCTTCCGCCACACTTCCATCGAGGCAATTCCCCGGGGACAGTACGCGCCGATCGCAGATCGGAAATTCAAGGCAACACAGCTATGGCGCCGATCCATTGACTTACGGGCAAAAACCGAAGGCCCCGTTTCTTACGCGAAATAAGGGTCCTAGCGACGCGTCCAACGGGCTGATCAGGGGCAAATTAGCCGGTCCAAAAATTTTTTCGCTTTTCCGCTTGCCTCAAACCCACTTTGCACTGCATTTTGTGTGTCCGGCAGGCGCGAATCCCCATATCTTGTGTTATTGACCGTTGTTCAGGGTCGTTCACGGTCTGTTCACAGGATTTTGGCCGCTTTGTCGCCCCGTAATCCAAAGTTATTCACAATTATTAACCGTCCTTTACCGCCATGATCCAACTCAAACCAGGCATCCCTCATTCGTCCTTAACCAAACCGCGCAAAGTCGCCGGCCGCACCAAGCGCCCGGTGAAGCGGAAGAAGGACGAAGGCCTGAAATTCGAACGGGTGTTTAGTGATCCTCACTGCCCACCGTTCGATCAAATCGAATGGGAACACCGCAGTGCCGAAATTACCGACGACAGCGGCAAGGTGATTTTCAAGCAGGACGAGGTCGAAGTGCCCAAAAACTGGACCGCGTTAGCGACCAAGATCGCAGTCTCAAAATACTTCTACGGCGATATCGCCAACGGCACTGATCCGCATCGTCGCGGGCGGGAAACATCCGTTAGGCAACTGATTCACCGGGTTACCCGATCCATCACCGATTGGGGGATCGCCGATGGCTATTTCGCTAACGAGCAGGCGGCGGAGACTTTTTATGATGAGCTCACCTGGTTGTGCCTGAATCAATTTGGCGCGTTTAATTCGCCGGTCTGGTTCAACGTCGGCTTATATCATCAATATGGGATCGGCCGCGACGCCGGCGCGGGAAATTATTTTTACAATCGGAGCACCGGCGAGGCCGAACGCGCCGCCACCCAGTACGAATATCCCCAGGCCAGCGCCTGCTTCATTCAGTCGGTCGAGGACACGATGGAAGACATTATGCGTCTGGCCACCAGCGAGGCCATGCTGTTCAAGTACGGCAGCGGCACCGGCACCGATCTATCATCGTTGCGCTCAACTCGCGAAAAACTGAGCGGCGGCGGTAAACCGAGCGGGCCGTTATCTTTTCTCAAAGTTTACGATCAAGTGGCCAACGTGGTGAAAAGCGGCGGCAAGACGCGACGCGCCGCCAAAATGAACACACTCAAGGATTGGCACCCTGACATCGAGGAATTCATCGACGCGAAACAAAATGAGGAGAAAAAAGCGTGGGCCCTGATCGAACAGGGGTACGACGGTAGTTACAACGGCGACGCCTACGGATCGGTGATGTATCAAAACGAGAATCTGAGTGTGCGGGTGAGCGACGAGTTCATGCACGCCGCGCTCGATGGCAAAGAATGGTGGACCCGTCGGGTTCGCGACGGCCAACCCTGCGAATGCAAAAATGGCCGAGCCCTTTTACGCAAGGTGGCCGAGGGCACCCACATTTGTGGCGATCCCGGGATGCAATTCGACACTACGATTCACAAGTGGCACACCTGCAAAGGCACCGGCCGGCAAAACTCCACCAATCCCTGCTCGGAATATCTCTTTCTCGATAATACCGCCTGCAACCTGGCGTCGCTGAACCTGATGAAGTTCAAGACCGAGGATGGAATGTTCGATGTCGAAAAATTCAAAGCCGCGGTGCGTATCTTCATCACCGCGCAAGAAATCCTGGTCGATAACGCCAGCTATCCGATTAAGGAAATCGCTGAAAACTCGCACATCTTCCGCACGTTAGGCCTGGGTTACGCAAACCTGGGATCGTTAGTCATGAGTTATGGCTACGGTTACGACAGCGTGGAGGGCCGCGCGTTGTGCGGCGCGATTACCGCGATCATGACCGGCGAAGCCTACGCCCAAAGCGCGGTGATGGCTTCCGGTATCGGACCCTTCCCGGGGTATCGCGACGCGCGGGCCAGCGGAGTGCCAAAGCCGGTGGCGAAAGACAACGTCAGCTCCATGCTCGAAGTCATTGATCTGCACCGGTGCGCCGTTAACGATATCGCCGAGGTCGAAGAATTTGCCTACCTGAAAGAACAGGCCGCGAAATGCTGGGACCGGGCCGCCCGCCTGGGTAAACGGCATGGTTACCGCAACGCTCAGGTCACCGTTTTGGCGCCGACCGGCACCATCAGTTTCCTGATGGACTGCGATACCACCGGAATCGAACCCGACCTGGCGCTGGTGAAATACAAACTGCTGGCCGGTGGCGGGATGTTGAAAATCGTTAACCAGACGGTTAAGCCGGCGCTGGAAAAGCTCGGATACAATTCCGAAGAGATCGAGCGAATCGTTGCCCATATAGATGCGTTCGACACCATCGAGGATGTGCCGGATACGGACGGCAGCACCATTTCGTCCGGATTGAAACCGGAACATTTGCCGATCTTCGATTGCGCCTTCGCGCCGCACAAAGGCAAACGCTCGCTGAATTTCATGGCGCACCTGCGGATGATGGCGGCGGCGCAGCCATTTCTGAGCGGGGCAATCTCAAAGACGGTCAATCTGCCGGAATCGGCGTCGGTGGAAGACATCATGAACAGCTACATCGAAGGATGGCGGCTGGGACTGAAATCGGTTGCCATTTATCGGGAAGGCTCCAAGCGGTCGGCGCCGTTGAACACCCGCAAGACCAAGGATATGGGCGCTGTGGGCGAGGGCGAAGTGGCCCTGGATGTAACGCTGGAGCGCGAAGATTTCCAAAAGCGCATCCTCGAACTGGAAGAAGAATTGGCCCAGTTGCGCAGCAAGATCGACCGGCCGGTCAGGCATCGGATGTCCGACACGCGGATGTCGTTAACGCATAAGTTCGAAATCGCCGGGCACGAAGGTTATATCACCGTTGGCCTGTATGAAGATGGTCAGCCGGGCGAATTGTTTATCCATATGGCGAAGGAAGGCAGCACCATCGGCGGTTTGATGGACACCATCGGCACGCTGACGTCGGTGGCGTTGCAATATGGCGTACCACTTGAAAGCCTGGTGAAGAAATTCGCCTATCAACGCTTCGAACCCAGTGGGTTCACCAAGAATCCCGATATCCGGAATGCCACCAGCATTACCGACTACGTATTCCGCTGGCTGGGGTGCCAGTTTATCAGCGGATACAAGGAAGCGACCTCGCCTAACCGGGGACAGGCGGAGCTTCCGTTGAAGGAAATTCCGGAGATGGAAAAGAAGGCGCTGAACCGGCCCGTTTCCGATCTCGCCCAAAGCGGCGACAAGGAGCTGATCGACATCACCGCGAGTACGGAAGTGACTAACGGCACCAACGGCAATAATCACGCAAACCGGGTCAAGGAAGCGCTCGGCAGCATCTTCATGGACATCATTTGCTCGGTGTGCGGCAGCGAAAAAGTTATCCGGGCCGGCGCCTGCGGTGTTTGCACGGAGTGCGGCACCAGCCAGGGCTGCAGCTGAGCGGCTGCTCAAAGCAGCCGGAAGCACCAAATCCCACCTTCAATCACCAAATTGACGGGGTCGACACCGGGGGCTTGAAGATTGGAGCTTCCCTGGACTTTGGTGATTGGTGCTTGGAATTTCCGGTCGTTTACGACCGGCGATGATTGGAGGTTGCGATTCGGTGCTTCCGGCCGGCCGGTTCGAACAGCGCAAGCGTAACGGCAAGAAATACGTAGCTCGTCTTCTGAAAAACCACCGGCCGTTAGTGGACAAATCGGCCGGCCCAGCTATCGTTCCCCGCCCGCCGGAAGCCCGGCGGATGGCCGGCAAAACCAATCGGCATTTCATTTATGGCAATGACTGAAGCGGAAGCGCAACGACAGAAGGAAATTCAGCAGGCAGAGGAGCTATTTCTGGGTGGCCCGGAGGTTCTGGGGTTCACCAAGGGCTTGTTCCTCGGTCAGTTTATCTCTGACTGGGTGATGCCGTATCCGCGAATACCCGCCGCTCAGCAAACCGAACTCGATCAAACCCTGGCGGAACTACGCCAGACGCTGGACAAAGAACTCGATCCCACCGAGGTCGATCGCAACGCGGACATTCCTCGAAACGTTATCGACGGCCTTGGAAGGGTAGGCGTCCTCGGCATGACCGCGCCGAAAGAGTTTGGCGGGCACGGCTTTTCCCAAATGGCGAATTGCCGGATTTTGGAGGAAATCGGCAGCCGCTGCGCTTCCACTTCGGTGTTCGTCAATGCTCACCACTCGATCGGGATTCGGGCGCTGTTGTTGTTTGGCTCCCGCGAGCAGAAAGAGAAGTGGCTGCCGAAATTGGTTACCGGTGAGTGGCTCGCCGCCTTCGCTTTGACCGAGGAACAGGCCGGTTCGGATGCAGCCAATGTGCAGATGCGCGCGACCCCCAGCGAAGATGGTTCGCACTACATCTTGAATGGCGAGAAGCGATACATTACCAACGCCGCGATCGCCAAGGTTTTGACAGTAATGGCGCGCACGCCGGTTCCGGATAAGCCGGGCAAAGACGCGATCACTGCGTTCCTGGTTACGCCGGATATGCCGGGATTTACCATGCTCGAGCCGCGGATGGAAAAAATGGGAATCCGCGGTACCGCCACCGGCCGATTTGCCCTGCGCGATGTAAAGGTGCCAAAGGAAAATATTCTGGGACCGTTAGGCAAGGGTTTGAGAGTTGCGCTTACCGTTCTTGATTTTGGGCGGACAACGTTCGGCGCGTGTTGCACCGGCGCGGCCAAGACCTGCCTGCAACTGGCAATTAATCACGTCAATAGCCGGCGGCAGTTCAACAAGACGCTGGGTGACTTCCATCTTGTTCAGAAGAAGATCGCCAAGATGGCAGCCGACGCTTACGCCATGGACGCGATGACGACCGCGACGGCGTCGTTTATCGACCGCGGCCTGGAGGATTACATGCTGGAAACCGCCATGCTCAAGGTCTTCACCACCGAGCGGTTGTGGGAAATCATTTACGAAACGTTCCAGGTGCACGGCGGCTCCGCTTATTTCACCGATCTGCCGTTGGAACGCATGGTGCGCGACGCCCGGATCAATCAGATCGGCGAAGGCGCCAACGAAGTGCTCACATCCTTCATCGCGCTCGTCGGGATGCGCGCGCCCGGATTGCTGTTCAAGGAGATTTACGACAGCGTGTTCAATCGCAGCGGCCGATTCGGAAAAGCGTTCAACGCCGGCATGAATCGGCTGGGATCGGCGGTCCGGGTGCCCAGCGTGCCGGTGCAAAGCGACGCGTTGCGGGGTCAGGCGGCCCAGTTAGGCAGATTGATCTGGCGATTTAGCCTCGCCGTAAACCGGTCGTTGATTACCTACCGGGAACCGATTCTCGACATGCAGTTGGTGCAGGAACGCATCGCCAATTCCGCGATGGACCTTTTCGCTTCCGCGTGCGTTCTGAGCCGGTGGGATTCCGAGATTCAGGCCGGAAGCCGGAATGGAACCTCTTCTGTGCCTAACAACAGGCCGGCTGACCTGTTTCTGCGCCAATCATTCCGGCGCGTCCGAGGCTGGTTAGCGGATCTGTCCGAAAACGACGACAAGGCGGTTCTCGAAACCGGCGCGGCGCTGCTGCAGCAAAAGTAGTCCGGCTAATCCAGGGCGCGCCTCCGATCCGGCGTTTGCTCGGCGGGTCAGGCTGGAACAATTCTAGCTGCCCCGACCGATCGTGCGCCTCGACCTGGAACCCGG
>DATFCK010000569.1:0-9581 GCA_035253185.1 Chthoniobacterales bacterium
AACTGCGGATAATAAAGTTGCACCACGGTCTGTCCCGCCGGGATCTCGGCATATTTCTCCGGGGTCGTCCAGGACACGTAATCGGGAATTTGATAACTCACCTCCAGATTCCGAACCGGGCCGGTGCCATCGTTATGGAAGACGATCTTGCTGAGGAAATAGCGGCCGTTTTGGGCCGCGGGATCGCCGTAAATCTTGTAGGCAAACGTCATCAGGGATTTCCTAACGATGGGTTGATCCCAGGTCAGTTTTCCGTGTCCGCCGCCCTTGAAGAGAAAGATGCCAATGCAAATGAGACCGAGCAGCGCCAGCGCGGCGGCGATAATTTTCAGCGGCGGCTTCGTTGTCCCTTTGGCCGAAGTTGAGGAGTCAACCATATATAGCGAAAAGCAAAAACTGAGTGATTTGTCACGCCAAAATGAATGAAGAATGCGTCCGCGAAACAGATATTTCGGCGGAGAAGTTTGGATCGTGGGTCGAACTGAAACCAAAGCGCCGCAGCAGCGCCGCTTTGGATGAACATGCCAATGAATGGTCCGATAGCATGCGTCGCGCATTGGCAAGATTCGCTGTAGTGTCTGCATCGTATCACCGAACGCGAAAAGTGACTGATTCCGCGTCCCGGAACGACGCCAGCCCTTGACCAATGCATGATGGAGTAAATCTCGCCGAGCCGGAACGCGTCCGCGCCATGTTCGGATCGATCGCGCGACGCTACGATTTGGCGAATCATTTGCTGAGCTGCGGCGTCGATTTTTATTGGCGGCGACGGGCCGCCCAAATAGTGGCGAGTTGGGCGCCACGAAACATCCTGGATGTCGCCACCGGCACGGGTGATCTCGCAATTGCCTTGGGAAAGGCGGCGCCGACAGCGGAAATCACTGCGGTTGATGTGTTGCCGGAAATGATCGCCATCGCGCAACGCAAAGGCGTGACCAGCGCTCGTGTCGCTGACGCCATGAACCTGCCGTTTGGGGAAGCCTCGTTTGATTGCGCCACTATTGCGTTTGGATTGCGCAATTTACCGGATTGGGCTGGGGGAGTACGCGAAATGGTCCGGGTGCTCAGGGCTGGCGGGCATGTCCTCATCCTCGAATTTTCGATTCCGACGATGCCGATATTGCGCGGCCCCTACCGCTTTTATTTACATCGCTGTCTGCCCATAGCCGGGGCCCTGCTTACCGGACATCGCGGCGCCTATGATTATCTGGGAGAATCGATTGAACAATTTCCGAGCGGTTCGCGCATGATCGAGTTATTGGAGACTAACGGCTTTCGGAATGCGACCGCTGAACCGTTAACCGGCGGCATTGTGAGCATGTATACCGCGAAAAAACTGTAGCGGCGGTCTATGACCGTCGCATCACCGATTTCGAAGGAGAATGCATTCCGCCATTGCGAGTTCATTAAATATGCGACGATCATAGACCGCCGCTACAGAACCAGGCGCCTATCTTGGTGAAGCAATTGGCGATGGACTTGGCGAAGCCGTCGCCGCAGGGGTCGGAGACGGCGTGACCGGCGGCTGAATCAGCGACTGCCGCAGCACGTTCACGTCGGCAGCGTTCAATGCGAACACACCTTCACGCTCGTCTACTTTCGCTGGCCAGACTCCCTGGGCATCGGCCGCGCCGATGGTTAACTTGTGGACCGCCTTGTCGTCCGGCGAGGTAGTGAAACTGATCACGATCGGTGGTTTATCGAACGCTTTCGGTGGCGCATTGGTTCCGAGCCAGCGGACCGCGTGCAGGGTGGCTAAACTATTAACCAGCGTCTGCACATTCGCCTGATTCAGCGGCGTGGTTTCCTTTGCTGCTGTCCATTCATTGTTAGGCCCGCGAGTCAGGATTAGCTCACGATCGGTGGTGACGCTGATTCGATGAATCTGTTCCGGTTTGAAATTAAATATCGCCAGCGATTGCCATTGCACCGGATCGGTCTTGATGTTTTCGACGGTCGATTTTTTCACCGCCACTACGAATGGTTCGTCTCCCACCCGGGCGTAGACGTCGTCGCCTTCGGTCCGCCCAAAGGCAATGGTGCCAAATGGACGTTCGCCTGCCTTTGTCTCGGCGGTGTTTTCGGTCGCGAACGAGCTGAGGGTCAACTGTAGCTGAGGTTTGTCCAAGCCGTATTTGGCAAGGTTGGACGCAACGTCTTCCACAAATTTCGTGACCTGCTCGTTACTGAGAGATTCCACCAACCGATTGGCGTCACCGGCGTTAGCGGGCGCGTCGTTCCGGCTGGCGATCGTCCAGGCCTCGTTTTTCCTGGCCAAAACCACTTTCGGTTTACCCTGGGCCTCGATCGTAAGCCGGTCCAGAATGTTCCGGTCGAAACGAATCAGATGCCGGTCGCGAAGGTCGTTAGGCTGAGTTTGCAGAATCGATTCGATCTTTTTCGGCAGCGTATAGACGAATCCGCGGGCGCTGAACCGGACATAAATCTGTTCCGGATTCTTTTCTGGAACACTCCCGATTTGCAGCATCTGCCCTTGTCCGGCGGGAGTTTCCGCTTTACCGGATTTGTCGCCGCCGGCGAATAAAGTAATTGAGCCCTTGGGCTGGGCCAGACCGTACGGATTCAAATCGCCTTTGTCTTCGGCCACAAATTGCTCGATTCGGGCGTTGGTGATCTGGGCAATCAGATCGCCGACCTTTTGATCGTCCGCCCGTGCCCGCATCGGCTTAACGATTTCCCAATGGTCCCCCTTCTTTTCCAATTCCATTTCCCCGGCCGAAGTCTTCAGCACCAGTTTATTGACCTGAGTAGCGAGCAGATCGGTAAGTTTTTTATCGCGAAACTCGTCAGCTTTCTTTTCGATGTCCTTCTTGATGGGCGAGTTTGCGACAAATACGTCCTTGGAGTTATCAAATCGCACGTACATTCGGCCCTCAAGCGCGGCATCCTTGCCAAACCAGATCTCGGGCGGCGCGCCCGGTCCCGTCAGTTTCAGTCGCAGTTTCGGTTTGTTGAGACCGAACTCGGCCAGCCGCCCTTTGTCGGCATCGATCTCCTTTGCTGGAATGGTGGATTGTTTCTGCCAGTTCTCCAGACCGGATAACAAGTTGTCGACTACCAGGCTATCGGCCTGATCTTTCACCGGTGTTTCCAATCGCCAGTTCTGATCGTGACGGCGTAATTCGATTTTATCATCGCCATTTTGGATAACGATACCGTCGATCTTGTCCCGATCGAAGTTAACGACGTTGCGAGCGTGTTTCTCGGCATCATAAGTCCCGAGCTGTTTGCTTTCGTAGAACTTGATGTAAAGGCCGAGTCCGAGCACGACCGCAAATAAGACGGTGGTGGTTTTCCAGTTCATCCGTTCGACTCCGCTCCGCTGCGCTCAGGATGACAAACTGGCATCTCGCTTCGCTCGCGCGTTGACCGTTGGGCGCCTGCCATCGGACGGCCCCGAATTTTTTCCGGGTTGAAATCGCAAAGAGGAGCAGGAGCAGGATCAGGATCATGAGCATGAGCATGAGCGCGAAGCGCTGCCGCCCTCATTCGGCGTTCGGCGTTATCTGCCAGTCCGGCTCGGACCGTTCGATGTTCGGCGTTTGCTTCAACCATTACTCCAACCCTCCATTGCCGCATCTCTTCTAGGCGCGCCGCTGCCACCAAACCCCGGTGCCGATGACGGCGGGTACGAGCGGCATCAAAACCAGGATTATCCATCGCACATTTCGCAGCGCATCGTCGGTCAGGGTAAATGTGAGCGGCTTTTGTACTTTTGGGGCGATGCCGATCAATTGTTCGCGACTTAAGAGCCAGTTAGCCGCGCCGGATACAAAATCGAGACCCTGTTGATCTTGAGTCACCAGATTGTCCTGAAAGAATCCGGCGTTACTGATCACAACCAGACGCGATGAATTAACATTGACCCGTTGATCAGCGCTTCCACCCTTTTCCACCAGGGCCGCCAGAGTGATGGTAACGTCGCCGGCCGCGCGGGCATCAGCCTGAAACTTTGCCTGATCTCCGCTGCGGTAGTCTTTCTCGGCGAAATATCCTTTCTCCGCCTGCAGTAACGGTTCCACCCGAATATTAGCGGCCCGCACCCGGTCCGGCTCGAGTGTTAGCGAACTGGCGCCCCCGAATAACAGGATCCGGGCATCGGCCAGTTTCCTGGTGATAGGAGTGTTGAGAAAATGCGCCTGCACATCGCGAATCAACGCGATCTCCTGGATGCCGGTCTGAATGAACGCCATCAGCCGGTCATCATTCACCCTGACACCGAGCTCGTTCAGGAATGCCAGCAGCTTGGGCGTTTTAGCCACCGGATCGAGCGCGATGAAGATCCGCCCCTGCTTATCCCAGAAATCGCGCAACATCTTCATTTCACGATCCGAAAAATCGTATTGGGGGCCGGCAATCATGATCGCCTTCACTTCCGCCGGGACGGAGCTGACCTCGAAAAAGTTCAGCTCCTGAAACTTGATATTTTCGTTCTCGATGAACGTTTTCAGGATGGAAATGGGACTTTGCCCGCTCAACGGCGGTTCCTTGTGGCCGATCACATAACCGAGAACATTTTTCCTGCCTTCCACCAGGTCCATCATTGCGCTCGTTAGGGCTTGCTCGCCCTTGAATGCCGCCACCCGCGGTCCTTCGCCCAACGCCATGCCGCTCTGATCGATCTCAGCCATCTCCGACGCTTTCACGGTTTTGTTGCGGCCCTCGTAATCAATGACCAGCAGCGGCTCGTCGCTAACGACCTTGTACTTCTCGAACATTTCTCTGGCGCGCGAGAAAGCCCGGTCCGGATCGATGTTCTCCACATCAATCTTGCCGCGGCCGGCATATTGGTATTCCGTCAGCAGATTCTGCACATCGGTGCTGATGGATGTGCTCGGCGCGAAGAAGTTGATGATTTTTACTTTGCCCTTGATGGTTTCAAGGAAACGCTTGGTCTTGTCCGACAACGCGTATTTCTGATCGCGCGAATAATCCCATCGTTTGTAATGGCGGAAGGCGAGGCCGTTCACCATCGCCACCAGTAGAAAGACCAGGGCTACTTGAATCAGTACATTCAACCCGATCTGCCAGCGACCGATCCGGGCGGTGCGCGGCTGCCGGGGCTGAGCCGTTTCCGTTGTTTCGCTGGTCTCGGACTTTTCGATTTCGACCTCGGTCGCCATAAATCAAAATGTTAGGTCGCTGCGATCAAGGGGCGGCGGTTTGTAACCGCCGAACTGATTAGCCGGCGGCTGGAAAACCGCCGTTCCTTGCTGAAAATGCGGTCTCCGCCCGCCAGGACACATTTGTTACGCATAGGTGTTAAAGTCGCCATTTGCGGGATTGGAAAACGTAATTGGTCAAACTCAGCATCAGTGCGGTCATGCTGAGATAGAGGACGATGGGACGGGTATCGATCACGCCGCGTGAAAAGGTGCCCATGTGCTCGATCGCCGAGAAATAGCCGAGCAGTTCCCGCGTGATTGAAGTCATATCGAGCATCACGAACTGAACCAACCCGAGGAAAAACAACAGCGTGATCGCGCAAAAAGAGATAATCGCGGCGACGATTTGATTTTTGGTGAGCACCGAAGCCAGGCAGCCGACCGACAGGTAAAACATGCCTAACAAGAGCAGCATCAAATAAGAACCCCAGTAAGCCCCGGGAGCGGCGGCCGCGTCCTGGCTGGTGATTTTTTCGAAAAACACGAAGTAGAGGACCGTGGGCAGCCACAGAATGATGTAAAACACCAGCGCCCCACTGAACTTGGCCAGAATCACCTGCCAGTCGCGGACCGGCGCGGTCATCAGCGGTTCAATCGTGCCGAGTTTAAATTCCTCCGCGAACAACCGCATGGTGATCAGCGGAAAAATCAGGACGAATGCGAACCAGAAAAAGACGGAGTTAAAAAACGCTTCCTGCACGGTGTACTGCAGCTGGCGCTGGTTCATGAACGAAACCTGGAAATAAAAATCCACCCCCGAAACCAGCAGGAAGAAAACAAGTACGATGTAGGCGATCGGAGAATAAAAATAACTCCGCACTTCGCGACCAAGCAGAACGAGGAATTTACGCATGGACGGCAGCGCCGGAGGCGCGGAGTGATGGAGTGGTGGAGTGATGGAGTGATTCGGCGGCGGGAGTAGTGGAGTCTTGGAGTGATGGAGTAGGGGAGTATTCCTCCGAGTCTTCGGCGATGCGGTTCATCCAATCTCCGTTGTCACGTTTTTGTTCGAGTTTTTCGATTAAGCGGAGTAATCGATTTTCAACCTCGTAGTGCAGTTTGTTGAACTGGTCGAATCGATCAGTGGGGATTTGCTGGATTTGGCGCAGGCCAATAGCCCGAGTGAGCGTCTCTGCCATTGAGCCTAACGACGTATACAAGAATTGGATATATTCGTTGATTGAGCGACGGCCGTAACCTTCTGCTATGTTTGCCGAAATTGATTGCGCAGCGTCCACAAATTGTGATCGCAATTTGAAGTCGATGCTCGCCTCGACGACCGTAAGCTTCCAGGCCATTTCGAAAAGATCCATGGCTTTCTGCCAAACGATCAAATTCATGTACCCGCGATTCTTGTTCCTAAGCTCGGTTTGGTAACTCATTACTCCAAAACTCCATTACTCCATTACTCCGGGGTCATTGCTCCGGATGGGTAATCTCCACAAACACATCCTCCAGCGTCGCCCGGCGCTGGCTCAGTTCGCGCAAGGTCCACCGACGCGCCGCGGCTAACCGGTACACTTCTTCTCTGACATCCGTGCCCGATTCCACCCGCAGCGAGAACATTTTCCAATCGCCGTCGTGATCGGTGGTCACATCGCGCACCCCGGCAATTTTCTTGAGCTCCTCGGCGCCGTTATCATTACCGACTTTGGCTTCCACCACCACGCCGCCGGCCTGACGGATTTGGCCTAACAAATTTTCCGGAGTGTCGCAGGCTTCGATCCTTCCCTTGTGGATAATAATTACCCGGGTGCAGGTCATTTCGACCTCGGGCAGGATATGAGTCGATAACAGGATGGTGTGTTGCTCGCCCAGGTTTTTGATTAACTCGCGAACCTGCCGGATCTGGTTTGGGTCCAGACCGATTGTCGGCTCGTCCAGGATCAGCAAATCCGGTTCGTGGAGCAGCGCGTCAGCCAGGCCGACCCGCTGCCGGTAACCCTTGGATAAGGTGCTGATGAGTTTCTTTTCGACGTCTTTTATCCCACAAAGCTCCTTGGCATCACCGACCCGCTCCGAAATCCGCCGATGAGGCACCCCTTTGAGGGCGGCCCGGTAATTCAGATACTCGCCGACCCGCATATCATTATATAGAGGAACATTTTCGGGCATGTATCCCAGGTGGGCGCGCGCCTGAAGCGATTGCCGGAAAATGTCGTACCCGGCGATACTGGCGGTGCCCGACGTGGGCGGCATGAAGCTGGCCAAAATCCGCATGGTGGTGGATTTGCCGGCGCCGTTGGGGCCCAGAAACCCCATGATCTCGCCCTTCCCGACCTCGAAACTCAGGTCCTTGATCGCAGTGTGACCGGCGTATCGCTTGGTTAAATGCTCAACCTTAATCATGTCGGAAACATTTCATGAGACAACTGAACCCGGTTTGCGTTGCCGATTTTTCATGCCTTTTAACGTTCGACCCGAGTTGGAATATCGAGCATTCAAGTTCGTTACCTATCCAAACATAGCTATGTCATCCCGACCGAAGTGGAGGGATCTCTCATATGCGGAACACATCACACAAGTAGGAGAGGTCCCTCGACTACGGTCGGGATGACGACGCTGGGATGCTTAGTTTCTTCGGAAGTACAAGCACCTTACGCTAACAGATACACGCCGCGCCAGTTGTCAACGCGCAGCCAGGCTGACCGTCTCCACCCGTTGGCCCGACCCGTCGTTTCTGGCCACTCCCACCACAAAATCGACGGTGAGGCCGGTGCGCACGCGAGCGAGCAACTTTTCGATTTGTTTCACCGAGTTTACGTCGTACTTGCCGATGCGATAGATCAAAAGCCCACGTTCGATGCCGACCTCGTCGGCCGGGCTTCCCGGCTCCACGCCGCTAATGAGCACACCGCGGCCGGGAACAAGGCTCATCGCGTCGGTTAGGTCCGGGGTCAGATCTTGCAACTGAATGCCAAACAAACGTTCGGCATTGGAGCCGGCGCTTTGTTGGCCGGCAGTTTTCGGGGGTGGCTGCTTGTCCGCGATCTTGCGAAATCCGGCCACGGTATCACGCACCACCTCGGCCGGGATGGCGAATCCGAGGCCCTGGGTCGGAACGCCCTGGGGGGTAAATGCCATTTTGGCGGAGCTCAGGCCGACCAGGCGCGCCGATAAATCGATAACCGGGCCGCCGGAGTTTCCGGGATTAATGGCGGCATCGGTCTGAATGAGGTTTTTGTATTCGATATTATCGATGGTGATATCGCGTTTGGCCGCGCTCAACACGCCACGGCTAATGGAGCTGCCGTAACCGACCGCGTTGCCTACCACGATTACGGTTTGGCCGAGCAAGTTAGGCGAAATGTTATCCAGGCTGATAAACGGGAACGCCTCCTTCGAATCGATCTTGATGAACGCCAGGTCTTTTTTGGAATCGCCGGTGATGTAGTGGGCGTTATAGGTTTTGTTGTCATCAGTCACCACCTGGATTTTCAGATCGGCGGCGCGCTCAACCACGTGTTCGTTAGTCACGATGTAGCCGGAGGCATCAACGATAAAACCTGAGCCGAGGCTGGTTAACGTTTGCCGGATTTCCCGCGGCCGGCGCTGATAATATCCGAAAAACTGCGAGTAAAAGTCATCGAATGGATCGCGCACGGTTCGCCGGACCACCCGTTCGGTGTTGATGTTCACCACCGCGGGCAAGACTTTGGCTACCGCGATGACAGAAGGCTCCGCCGCGGGATCGCCGGCCGGGCTGGCCTGGGCAGGAGCCACCTGGGCAAACGCAAGATTGTGCGTGGAGAAAATGATGGCGGTGGCGACAAGGACAAGGCTGCGCGAAATCCGCGGCAATTCGGGGAGCGCAGGCGCCCCCGCCTGTCCATTTCGGCGCCTCGCCGAAATGCGCTTTAGCGGAAAAAAGTTCGCGATGGCGATGGCGCCGTCGCCAGCAGGCGAGGCGCCTGCGCGCCCCGGACCACCGCGTTTGCCCCGCGGTTCATTTGTCACCCGATCACTCATTTTGCCGAGCAAGTAACGAGGCGGCCCGCGCACTGTCAACTTGCCGGGCGAGTTATTGGCGGCAGATTGATTCCGAGCTATGCGAACGACGATTGCCGCCCGGCCCAACCTTGAATTGATCGAAGAAAACTACCGCCGCTGGCAGGAAGATTCACGCTCGGTCGATCCCAGTTGGGCTGCATTCTTCGAAGGCTTCGAACTCGGCAATTTGCCGCAGCGGAACGGCGCCGCGGGCGCGACCTCGGTCGAACCTCCCCAGGTCCGTGAAAGTCCGCTGCAAACCCGAATCGACGGGCTCGTCTACGCTTATCGGACACTCGGCCATACCATCGCGCGGGTAAATCCCCTTAACGAACACCGGGAAAATGCTTTGCTCAGCCTGCGGGAACTCGGCTTCAGTGAGAAAGATCTCGATCTGCCGGTTTC
>DATFCK010000570.1:0-4012 GCA_035253185.1 Chthoniobacterales bacterium
AGGAACACG
This sequence comes from Chthoniobacterales bacterium, assembly GCA_035253185.1. Classification (GTDB taxonomy): domain Bacteria; phylum Verrucomicrobiota; class Verrucomicrobiia; order Chthoniobacterales; family UBA10450; genus DATFCK01. Next base: position 10 of record DATFCK010000570.1, read on the forward strand.
GCGGCCTGACCCGCGCCAACGGCGACCGCTTCCGCCAGATGGTGCTGTCGCGCGGCAACACCGAAGACCTCGCCAAGATGTACGCCGCCTGGCGCGGCCGCGCCCCCAACATCGACGCGATGAAGAAGGATCGCGGGCTGGAGCCGGAGAAAAAGTAGGAGCGGCCCCTGGCCGCGACCGGTTTGTTCGGTGGTTGAAAGAAAAGGCCCGCTACGGCGGGCCTTTTTGTTGACACTGAACGACCTTATGGTCATCCTGCAGCCACTTCTAGCTGGAGAACGCCATGTACATAAGCCACTTAACGGTAAAGAATTTCCGCGCAATAGCAGATATCGATTGTGACCTCAGTCCCCACGTCAATGTAATAGTTGGTCCTAATGCGGTGGGAAAAACCACACTGCTTCAGGCAATCAGGCTAGCAAAGGCACTCGCGGCGCCGCGTACCCAACAGGAACCCATGCAGGTCCTTATATCGTTGAGCGCAGCATCTCCTCACTTCCCACAGCGCGCATTCTTAAAAAATCTACTTCGCGAACAGGGCCGCCCAATAGAAATCCGAACAACCTACTTTCTCGCAGAAGATGAAATAAATATTTTGAGAAATTCCGCAACGGAGATTATCCAAAATTTGGTGACGTCTCGCCTCGGTCAAGCGTTCACAAATCCAGCGCAACTTACACAATTTCTGCAATCGCCGTTTGGGCAACAACAACTTAAAACAGCAACAGATGAAGTTTCCAAGGGATTAACCCGAATCCAGCAAGAAAAGACAGTTACGGTAGGTTTGACCATGTCGAATGGTCCAGAAATACTTCACTCTGAACCCCTAGGTGGTCCATTTATAGCTTTTTTAGATCGTCGCTTACCACCGATGCTTTCACTTTTTTCATACTTTCCGGCGGACCGTGCACTACCCATGGGCGAAGTCAATATGCAAATTGGCGGACCGGACTCTCAACAACAAGTTGAATCTCATAATTCTCAACCGCAACTAAAGTATCAGCGTCTTAAAACTTTAATAGTGAACTCGATGGTTCTTGGGAATGGAGCTAACGCTATTAAGGAAGACTTTGCGAAGATTTTTTCTGGCTTACTGATAGAACGGCAAATAGAAAATATTCAAATTAACGAACTTGGTTTGCTATCTATTATGACAAAAGAAGTTTCTACTGGAAACTTAATTGAACTAGATAGCTTATCAAGCGGAGAGAAAAATATCGCATTAACTTTTCTTCTAATCGCAAGGTCTATAGAAAGGGGCGGGATAGCGCTTTTTGACGAGCCGGAACTCCATCTAAATCCGGCGGTTTGCCGAGAGCTGCTGCCATTTATTACAAAAGAATATTCGATCGATCGAAGTATCCAATTTATTATGTGCACCCATTCTCCTGAAGTCCTCTCTGGCGCTTTCAAGCGCGATGACTGCACCCTTTTGCACTTGAAGGCGCCAAATGATCTAACGAAGATTGGAAAAAGTTCAATTAGCGAGTATTCGGATGCATTGCAACGCCTCGGCACTTCTATAAGCGAAACGCTCTTCTACGTTGGAACAATTTTTGTTGAGGGTGAAGACGATATTGATTTTCTGACGATAGGATTCCCAGATCAGGTCAGACGATTCCAAATTAAGGATCGAGGAGGAAGGCGAGAGATCGAAAAGTCAATTAAGAGCCTTCAGGAGCTAGAGCTTAAGGGTCAAAAGGTGGCGCCCGTATTTCTGATTTTTGATAGGGATGACGAGCCGTCGGGTTTGCAAAGTTCGAAGGCAGTTCAGATAAGGCAATGGGAGCGACGTTGCGCCGATAACTATCTGATCGACATAGATGTTATATCTGAGCTTCTGAAAGATTCGGATGTAACAAGAAAACCCATCGATAGCGCCGGCGAGGTTCATCGTGTTTGCAGAGAATTGGCATTTAAACAGCTTGATTTGCTCGCAGCTCGCATTACTTATGGTTCATATAAATATCAAAACCCTTCTTTAACTAAAGACGAATTAAAGGGAGAGTCACTAGAAGAAATCGCGAATAACTTTTTTACCCGCTTGTCTAAAGCACGCGACTCGCTTGATAACCAGGCAAAGGAGATTTGGATATCAAAGTTTTTGAGCGATTGTAAAAACAGAAGGAGTGAGCTTCAGCTTACGTGGGAGGCAAAATGGAAAGATCTTTGCGATGGTAAGCGATTGATCTCTGATCTTCATAAGGCCTCGGATTTGAAGATGTCCGAAACAAGTTTCAAAGAGCTGATTGTGAGGAAAATGCGCGATTCAGCGTCTGAGAATTGGCGACTCGTAAAGGCACTTCTAGAGGAATTTCTGAAACTTCCGGCATAGTGCCTGCGGCTTTCACAGTTGTCTCGTCAGTTTTGTTGTTCATGACATGGGCTAATACGTTGTCGCGGGTGACATTTCATCACTGACCAATCGGCATCGAAGCGCTTCCGATAGGCGCCGGCTCGAGGCGGAGCAGGTCAAGCACCAGCACATTGTTGTCGCCCTCCCGCAACCACACGCCCGGACAGAACAGGCGTTGCTGCGGGCCGATGTGCCAGTAGCGGCCGAGCAGGCGTCCGTTGACCCACAGGTAGCCCTTGTTCCATCCGGACATGTCGAGGTAGCAGTCGCCGGGGCGGGCAAGCTGCAACGCGGCGCGGAAGAACACGCCAGGCCGCGCGGGCGTGTCTTGCGAGGGTTTGAGTTTCCCGAGCCACGCGTCATCCAGCGGCAGGCTGAAAATCTCCCAATCCCGCAGGGGCTCGCCGTCGAGCAGGACGTCGCCCACGAGGCCTTTGCGATCGATCATCGCGTGGCCGTAACCGACATGGCCGAAACTGTCGACGAGGATTTCGAGGGTTTCGGTTTCGCCCGTGTTGCCTGGCAACGTGATCGCGGGATTCGAGTGCAGCGATGGATGTTCGACGCGTGAAACGGGATCGATGAAGCGGCCGTCCTTTAACACCAGCGCGTAGTCGCGCACGCCATCGAGCATCAGCGCGCCGCCGCCGCGGACGCAGCGGCGATACAGCACCATGCCCTGCCCTTGTCCGAACAGCAGCTCGCTGCCTTGCGGACACTCCACGCGTTTCGCGGGCGGCAGGTTGTCCCAAAGCGATGCAAACGGTTCGGGCGTGACAGGCGCGAAACCGATCGACGGCGGCGGCTCGGGCACATCGGGCAACGGCCGTCTTGCATGCGGCGCGAGCATCGCGCGAAACACATGGTAATCCGGCGTCGCCACGCCTCGCTCGTCGATCGGTGCGCCGTAGTCGTAGCTGGTGATCACCGGCTGGAAATGCGAACCATCGTCGTGTGCGTTGGCGCCCGCACCGAACCCGAAATTGGTGCCGCCGTGCACCACGTACATGTTGAACGAGCGGTTCTCGTCTAGCAGTTTGCGCAGCGTCGCCGTGAAGTCGCCGCGCGCGAAGTCCTTGTCGCCCCAGTGCGTCAGCCAGCCGGGATAGCCCTCGCCCATCCACACCGGCAGCTCGCCCGCGATGGCCTGCGCCGCCGTGAAATCGGTGTCGCCGTCGAGGCCGAGCGCCGAGCCGGGCAGATACGTGTGCGCCTTGCGCACCTGGTCGAGCCCGTCGGAAATCGAGAACGGTCCGTCGATGCCGTGTTGCTGCCACAACACGCGCAGCGCTTCGAGATAGCCGAGGTCGTGTCCGAACGATGCGTATTCGTTTTCGATCTGCAGCATCAGCACCGGGCCGCCATTGGCTGCCATCAGCGGCTGCACCACCGGCGCGATCGTGGCGATGTAACGCCGCACTGCCGCCATGTAATCCGGATCGTCCTTGTCGCGTACGCGGATGTGCGGATGCCGCAGCAGGTACGGCGGCAGGCCGCCGAAATCCCACTCGCCGCAGATGTACGGCCCCGGCCGCAGGTACACCCACATGCCTTCGTCCTGGCAGATGCGGATGAAACTTGCGAAGTCGCGGCGGCCGGTGGTGAGGTCGAACACGCCGGGGTCGGATTCCAGCGCGTTCCACATCA
>DATFCK010000571.1:0-6160 GCA_035253185.1 Chthoniobacterales bacterium
ATCTTTTCGATGGTTGCATCCTGCTCGTTAGCGGGAGCGGCAATCTTGATCTCATCCACCAATGTCGGATTAGGCAGCGCAGTCGCGGCCGCGCGCTCGGCCGCGGCGGTCATATCCTGCCGGGCCTGCTCGGAGGCGACCTTCTCCTGGTGACGCTTGTTTTGAATCATGCCGATCGCGATCAAACCGATGACGGTATTAAGGAAGACGAGCGCGACGAAAACGATGGTTATGCGTTTCACGATCTGTTTGCCGCGAACCGCGCCGCTTGGGGGCTCGTCCAGGATAACCTCCCGAACGTTGCCGCTCATTCGCTCGTGTATTTTGCGCGCCATGGCGAACTGCCGCTGGAGCTCGGGATCCCTTATGAGTTGATCCTCGAGCTTCTCCCGATCTGGCGTCGACAGTTTGCCATCGAGATAGTCGAACAGCTTGTCGGGATTCATCGTTTACTGGTTAACCTCAACAACTTACCGGGGTTGGAATTAGCTTGAAATTATTCTCGGTTTTAACGGAGAATTGTCACTACTCAGACGCTCACAATTTTGCCCGTGGCCACTGGTGCGGCGGGACTCAATACCGCGGGCGCACCAGGCACTATGATTAACAATCGATACCGCTCAATCACTCATTTCACCGCCGTTTTGGTCGCCAGCTTGTGTTTGCAAACGGCTTTGGCGGTCCCTTGAGCAAGCCACATCGTTGTCTCAGCAGCGAAAGTGAATGCCTCTGTCATTGGACGTTGGACGTTGCGCGTTTGGGCGGTCAGGGGCCGCTCCTCCCCGCCCGATTTGCTCTTTCCCCTCGGGGGAATAGGGTGGACCGGTCGTGCAAGGGGATGATATCGGTCGGCAGAAGAACCTGAGTTGGAAACGGATAGCGTGGATCTCGGCCGCGGTTATCTGCGTATTGGTCCTGATTTTTCATCGGCCGCTGATTTTTGCGATCGCGCACCGGGTGGCAGCTCATGCCGCCGCCAAGGAAAATCTTAAGATTCAGTTCCAACTCGAGGGGAATCCGTTCGGCAGCCTCACCGTTCGCGACGTTCACGCTTCGCCTACCGGCCCGAGCGATGTGGAATCGATCGACATCGAGTCCGCTCACGTCGATTACGGCCTGTTCACATTGATCCGTCATGGAATATCCAGCGCGCTGCGAAACGTCGAGGTGCGTGGTGCCCGAATCGTCCTGAATCCGGCAAAGGCGCCGTTACGCCCGCGGCCGCCAAATCCGAAACACAAGATCAAGCTGCCCGACATATTTCCGGAGCGCGCCCGCCTAACCGACGTCAACATCACGGTTAGGAATCGTCCGCACGATTTTGTGGTGGAGCACCTGAATTTCAACATCGACCCAAAACATCCCGGCGAGCTGAATTTCGAACAGTTGCAGCTGGTGGGCGGACAGGTGTGGCTCCGGACTTCGGCGCGGACGAGTTATGTCAATCGTAATCTGGTTTTACATGAGGTGGTTTTGGCTAACGACGAAAAGCTGAAATCGTTATCGGTCGATGCCTCCAAGATCGCGGATCGAGAACTCAGCATTCGGTTCGAATACGTTGCCGGCGACGGACATTTGGACGGCGCGTTATGGATGCGGGAGACCCGCGCCACGCTCGATACCAAAGTTAATTTGAGCGGGGAAAATGTGCCACTTGATGTGGTTAACAAGTACGCCGCATTACCGGAACATTTCATTCAGGGACGATTGAAAAATTTGCAGGTAAACCTAAACGGCCGCCTCGGATCGCCGCGCAGCTGGACTGGCGCCATCGCCGCGCACATCGAAGAATTCCGGCAGGAGAAGACCGCGATCGATCGGGCCGAGATTCGGGTAACAGCTGAAAATGGAACGGGGCGTTTGGAATCGGCGGACGTATTTCAAGGCAAAAACGAACTGCATGTTCGTGGAACCATCGAACTGCCAAAAGACGTTCCAGGATTCGGAAGAACACCGACCCACTTCGAGCTGGCCGGGACCGCGCCCGATTTGGCGGAAGTGACTGCCGGCATGGAGCGGAAAGTGAGCGGTTCTGCGCGGGTTAACGGGCAAATCGACATTCAAGGTTCGGACGTTAACGGAACCTTCATGGTGGCGGCAGGGGGGCTCGGGTTTGAGGACGGCTCCATTGAACGCATAAACGCCGATATAAAACTCACCAAGACGTTGGCGCCGGCGGAGTCGAAGAAGCCATGGTTCGATGATTTAAAGACGGACAGCACTTTCGCCGCGACCAATATCAGGCTGGGGGATTACGCCCTGGACTCGGTTGAAGCCACCGCTCACAGCACTAACGAGGTCATGACCATTGAGCGCGCTATTATTCAGCGTAAACAGAACGAACTCTCCCTAACGGGTGAGTACCGGTTGCCGGCAAATCCAGCGGATGCAGCTAAACAACTGGGCACGGTTAACCTAACCATCAATGCGCCGCAGCTGGCGGATTACTGGGCGATGGAAAGCGCGGACCGCGTCACCGGTCCGTTGCAGGGCAGGGGTCAGATTGATTTCCGTGACGGCATCGCCAACGGCCAGTTTTACCTTTACGGCAGCGATATCAGATTTCGCGAAGTAGTGGTGCACCAACTCAGCGCCCAAGGCATCGTGTTAGACAGTGTCATTTATCTGAATGACTTCACCGTTAGTCTTAACGATCAGGACTATATCTCGGCTAACGGCATATTCGATTCGCGTCCCCCGCATCAATATCGCGGAAAATTGGTGGCAAACCTGGTGGATCTTTCGGTGTTCAATCCGGTGTTGGAAGCTTCCGGAGACAGCAAAGAAGTGGCCGGGTCACTGGTGGTGGAGTGGGCGGGCGATGGCGCGGTTCGCGGTCATAATAATACCGGCGCGCTGAAACTGAGGCTCGACCGGGGCCGCTTCGGCGAGCTGGAAGGTGTTGAAGCGAATATCGACGCAGCCTATAACCCCGAAGGGTTCAACGCTCCGATCATTTTCCTTCGCAACGACAAGATGGATTTCAATGCGGTGGCCCAAACCCGCGGAAATACGCTGGAGATCGACCATATCCAGCTGAACCAGGGGGAGCAGAAATACGCCGACGGTTATGTGTCCGTTCCGTTTATCTGGAAAAATATCGGGACTAACGATTCCCCGTTTCCCTCCGACGGCAAGGTTGTGGCAACATTCCAAACCGAGAATCTGGACATCAAAAAAATCTTCGAGGACGTAGGAATGAAAGCGCCTGCGTCCGGCACGATCAACGTGAAATTTGATGCCGGCGGAACGCTGTCACAGTTAAAGGCGAATCTCGGGCTTCAGTTGCGGGACGTGCGAAGTGAGCAAATGCCCAAGCTGGAGCCGGCTAACGTCGACCTAACGGCTAAGGCCGAAGGGGGGCAGTTGATTGTTAACGGCACCATACAACAGCCCAAGGTCCAGCCGATCACACTGACAGCCGACATGCCTTTCCAGATATCTGACGTTCTGCGGGAGGGAAAGTTGCCGGATGATACCGCGATGAATGCGCAGATTCGCCTGCCGCGAAGTTCGGTAAATTTCGTCAGGCAGTTTGTCCCCGGGGTGGAGGAACTGGATGGTGACCTCGCTCTGGACGTCGGAATCAGTGGCACAATCGCTAACCCGGTGCTGAGCGGTTCCGGTGACATGACAATCAACGTTGGGCGGTTTGATAATCCGACGTTACCCGCGCTGCAGAACTTCAAGGGGCGTCTGGTCTTCGATCGGGATTTGCTCACCCTCGAACGATTTGGAGGTGAACTGGCCGGTGGGCCATTTACAATTTCGGGGCAGGTCAGATTTCCGAAACTTACCGATCCTATACTGGATCTGCAGTTGAAGGCGAACAGCATACTGGTCGCACGTGATGATTCGTTAACCGCCCGCGCGGATGCCGAAATCCGGGTCGAAGGCCCATTGAAGGCGGCCGCGGTGACCGGTAATGTCGCCCTAACGAACAGCCATTTTCTCAAGAATCTTGATCTGATCCCAATTGGATTGCCGGGCCGGCCTGCCCCCGAGCCGCCCTCGTCCCGTCCGCAACTGTCGATTCCCGATCCGCCGATTCGGGATTGGAAATTCGATGTCGCGATCAAAACCAAAGATCCATTTTTGATCAAAGGAAGTCTGGCCAATGGCGGCGCCATTATCGATTTGCATCTGGGCGGGACCGGTCTGCATCCGCTGCTCGAAGGGCAGGTGCGGCTGGAAAACGTGGAAGCAACGCTGCCGTTCAGCCGCCTCGATGTGCAGTATGGATTTCTGTATTTCGATCCGAGTGATCCGCTGAACCCGAAAATCGATTTGCATGGCACTTCGCTGATCCGCGATTACACCATTCATGCCTATGTATTTGGCCGCACGCTGTCACCCGAAGCTATTTTTACCAGCGAACCGCCCCTGCCACAGGAGGAAATTATTTCGCTGCTGGCGACCGGCACCACGCGCCAGGAATTAACCGGTAACAACAATGTCCTGGCCGGCCGGGCAGCGATGCTGCTGTTTCAGCAGCTCTATCGAAAGGTGTTCAAAAAGGGAGAGGCTACGCAAAGCAACTCGGTGTTCGATCGGCTGGATGTCGATTTTGGACAGGTCGATCCCAGGACCGGCCAGCAAACGGCCACCGCTCGATTCAAGGTTAACAACCAGGTTGTTTTGGTCGGGGACATCGAAGTCGGTGGCGATTTCCGTGGAATGGTCAAGTATCTAATCCGATTTCGCTAGTGTTGTGTAACCGGTATGGCTGGCCAATCGTTGAATTCAAAATGCCGCATCGCCGAGGCGAGCACATCGTGGCATTGGCGCGGCCGGGCCGGCCATGCCCCATCCGCCGGCGGCCGATGCCGCGACGCCGCTGGGATCATTTTCCACACTGAAATGAGATTTCTGCTGGTAGCTCTCATCAGCTTTGGTTTCCTGACCAGCCTTTCCGCGCAATCGGCCGTGAGCAAGCCGCAGCGCGAAGAACAGGACAAGGCCAAGCAACGGGAGGAGAAGGAGCAAAAGAAAGCTGCGCTGCGAAGCGCGGCCATCGATTTCCGCGGCGAAACTGCCTTCAACCAAAAGGAGCTCCGAACCGCCTTAAAAGATCAGATCGCAACTATTGAGCAGTATGGATTGAGTCCAGCCCGCGGCGACGATGTCGCGTTTTTCCTGGAGCTGTTTTATCGCAAACACGGTTACGACAAGGCCCATGTTCGTTATTCCATTCAAGGTGAGCAACTCATTCTCGATATCGAGGAGGGTCCACAATACACGTTAGGCGAAATTAAGTTCGTGGGAAATGTCAGCGAGCCCGTCGACCGCTTGTATGACTATGCGGTTGGTCCGACTCGGGAACGTTATTCCAAGCTGCAAACGAATCTGCCTTTTGTCGCATCCGACCTTCAGGAAGGGGCGAAGCTGGTGGAACGATTCTACGTGGCGGAAGGTTTTCTGGAAGCAAAGGTTGCCCCTCCCGAGCCCCATTACCGTGAAGGCACTACGATCGTGGACGCGACGATTCGGATCAGCGAAGGCCGGCAATATTTTTTCGGCAAGGTCACATTCACCGGCAACACCGTTTATGACTCGGCCACATTGCGCGGCCAGATCGAAGATTTGCTGAAACAACCTTACACCGAGGCGCGGGTAGCGGATTTGCCACGGCGATTACAGGCTTACTACAAACAGCGCGGTTACTACGACGTCAAAGTCGACGCGCTGGGTGATCCTGCGACTGCGTCTAACGGTCAGGTGCCGGTGCAGATCACAATTTCGGCGGGTTCTATTTATCACTTTTCCGATTCTACGGTAACGGGTTTGCAACGGTTGCGGCCAAGCTATGTGACCCGCCGATTCCGAAATCTGGAGGGCAAGACTTACAGCCCGGACGTCCTGGACGAAAAATTCCGCACCCTGATGCGAACCGGACTATTCAACCTGCTGCAAATTAAACCGGTCCCGACCGATGGCCATCTGCTTCGGCTGGATATCTTTGCCGAGGAGGCGAAAAGCAAGGAATTGGGTTTCACCGTCGGCTATGGCTCATACGTTGGACCAATTTTCGGCGTGCAATTTAGGGATCGAAATCTGTTTGGATACGGTCGTCCGTTAACGACCTCCGCCGAAGTTACCGGGCGCGGCTACAAAGGAGAAATACTGTGGGAAGATCCCTTTTTCTTCGACAGCGAATTTG
>DATFCK010000572.1:0-5794 GCA_035253185.1 Chthoniobacterales bacterium
CGAACGGCGCGCCCTGGAAGAATCGGAGGAGCGTTATCGGGATTTGGAACAACGATACAACGAGCTCGCGCAAAGGTTCACGTCGTTAGGCGGAACGGCTTAAGCATCTCAGCGTTGGCATCCCGGGCGTAGTCGAGGGACTATCCTACCAGTGTGACGTGTCCCGCATTGCGAGGTCCCTCCACTTCGGTCGGGATGACATGGCTATGCTTTGGACGTGAGCAGTGATGCAATGCAGGAATGGTGCATCACCCATTCAATTACACCGCACCGCCACGATCACTTCGCGGTTCGTAGCTGAACCGAATCTATTCGATCCGATTCAACCCGAATATCCGAAATGATCACCAGTTGATCACCGGGACTGGTAAGATGATGCACCCGCAAAAATTCCTCAGCGGTCTGGATGGTTACCGCCGGGTCATCGTCAAAATCAATGCGCTCCGGATATACGCCCCAGCAAATGGCCAGTTGGCGCCTAACCGATTCGCTGGGAGTGAACGCGAAAATAGGGGTATTTTCCGGCCGCAGATTCGAAACGTTACGAGCCATGGTGCCATGCCGGGTGAACACAATCAGCTTCGCCTGGCGTAACGAGTTGGCCAGGACCACTGCCGAAGACACCGTTTTCTGGCGGTTGTCCTCCAAAATGACTGATTTGGCGAAGCCGGCGCCGCCGCTCCGCTCGACTCGCATCGCCACCCGATGCAAGACTTGGACGCACTCGACCGGATAACGCCCGGTGCTGGTTTCACCGCTTAGCATCACCGCATCCGTTTGTTCGTAGACTGCATTGGAAACGTCGGTAATCTCAGCGCGCGTCGGCAACGGATTGGATATCATCGATTCCAACATGTGAGTTGCCACCACCACCGGTTTTCCAAACCGGATACTGAGTTTGACGATTCGTCGTTGGATGATCGGCAGTTCCTCCATCGGACATTCGATTCCCAAATCGCCCCGCGCCACCATCACCATGTCCGCCACCTTGATGATTTCGTCGATGGAACGAACCGCCGATTGATCCTCGATCTTCGCTACGATCAAAGCCTGGCTCTTCTTTTTGTTGAGCAATCGACGCAAGGCTTCGACATCGCCCTGTTCGCGCACAAAACTCAGCGCAACCAAATCAACTCCCAGCTCGGCCCCCAGACTAACATCGGCCAGGTCCTTCTCGGTCATCGGCGGAAGATTGACCCGGACGCCCGGCAAATTGATGTGCCGCCGCGATCCCAGGGTCCCCGGGGTCAGCACTTTGCAGCGAACCCGGTTCTGTTTTTTGCCTAACACGCCGAGCCGGATCAGCCCGTTATCGACCAGCACGGTATCTCCGACCTTGATGTCGTTAACCAGACCTTCGTAGTTCACGTCAACCGAGTACTTCTCTTCGCTGCGAGCTCCGCGGACGGTAAATTCAATGATATCATTCGGCTTCAGTTGCAGTTTCGTTTGCAGATCACCGGTCCGAATGGCTGGCCCCTGCGTATCAAGCAGAATGGCGACGGGCCGGCGCGCCTGATCGGCCGCGGCGCGTATTTCGGGAACGATCCGACGGACCCAGGCATGGTCGGCGTGGCTCATGTTCAACCGAAAAACGTCGGCGCCTTCCGCGATGAGCTGGCGCATTGTATCCGGCTGTTCGGTCGAGGGACCTAGGGTGCAAATGATCTTCGTCTTCCGCACTGAAATCAGGATTTCCGTCCCCGGCCGGAAAAGCAAGATTTACGCTTGTTTCGAAGATGAAAATTCGAAGCCGAAAAAAAGAAACTGCAGGCGGGGGGGCTAATACCCGCCTGCAGTCCCGTATTTAAGCAGACAAATGCTGCTGCTCGGGTTTCGTATCCGCGCCCAGACTAACGAGCTAAATTTGATCTCTCGCGCTTCAACGCCTTATTAATGCGTTGCGCTTCAGAAAGATGCGCCGAAATCACTTTGGATGTCTTGTCGGCGAACCGCTTTAGATCTGGATCGGAGCCATTTTTAGCCTGGTTCTGAAACTCAGCCAGATCCTTTTGGTGATCTTTAACCATCATCGCCATGTAGTTGGCATCGGTACTGAACGCATGCGGCTTCGGTTCGGCCGGAAGGCTGATGCCCTTCCTGGCAGCGATACTCTTCAGTTCGTTGTTAGCCTTGGAATGATCGGTGACCATTCGCGAACCGAATTGTTTGACGTCATTATTGTGGGCCCGTTGCGCAGCCATTCTGCCCATGGCTACTTCCATCATTCCCCCCTTGGCCGCGTTCTCTACGAATTTCTTGTCGGCGGCGCTCAAACTGGACTTCTTTTCCTTTGCGGTTTTGGTCTCGGAACTTTTTGTCTCCGAACTTTTCTTTTCGGATTTGGCGGTTTCAGCGCTTGGGCTCTCCGACGCCGTTGCTTCTTCTTCTTCGGCACCGACCACCGGTTGCAGGAAGCAAATCGACGCCAGCGCGACAATGGCCGGAACAATTATTGTGAATTTATGTTTCATAGAATTGCGAATTTAAGTTGGTTTAAAAAGCCGATAGCTCGGCATCTGACATTCGCAGGACTACCGGCAAATGGACGTGGCAAAACTCAACGTCCTGGTGCCGGAAATGATCACGAGGGTTTCTCCTGGTAGGAGCTTTCGACTCGTTGGGCCACGTCTCGAAACCCGTAATCCGCCTCGTAGATCTGCTTCATGCAGTCTATTGCCTTTCCTTTCTCGCCCATCTGGTCATAAACCAGTCCCAGGTTGTAAACGATTTCCTTCTTCATCGCGTCCATGGTCAGGATCTCTTTCGACGCTTCCTCGAATTGTTTCATGGCCAGGTCCAGCATTCCCAGCTCCTGATAGCAACGCCCGAGCAGGTTCATGGCTTTCAAGCGTGCGTTGGGATGCTGGCGGGCCCGCTGCAGTTCCGGGAGCGCCTCGCGAAATTGGCCGGCGTTCACCAGCTGTTCACCCAGCTCAAAGCGCAACTGCAAATCGGTTGGATTCCGCTCCACCCGTTTGCGCGCTTCGCCGATGACCAGTTCCGCTCGTTTGGCTTTCGCGCTCTCGAGTTCGGCGCGCACCTGTTCATAGCCGGGCTCGTTAGGCGAGTGAGATTCCAGAAACTCTTCATGGCGCCAGATCTCTCGATCTGCCTGGCGCATTCGCAGGTCGGAAATTTTACGGGTCAACCCGGTGTCACTTCCACCGGTTAACTCGCTGGCGTATTCATACCACGACAGCGCGGTATCGAAATCTTCCTTCTGTTCGTTCAACGTACCGAGTTTGCGAGCAAGATCGACGTTTTCGGGCTGGGCCTGATGTCGTTCGTAGGTCTCCGCAATTTGTTGATCCAGCGATCCACCAGCCAATTGCATCCGGCTTTGCTGCTCCAGCGAAACCGCCATTTCCTTGTCTTTGATGAGATCCCGGTAACTCTCCGCCTGGGTCCAGCCGCCAGTCGTCATCGATGCCCGGGCCGAAGCATCCTTGCCGCGCCGCAGCGCCTGCGCGTCTAACGGATCGATCGCGGTAATTTTGCTGTAGGTTTCCACCTCCGCGTCGCTCTGGCCCATGTCATGATAAAGCTGAGCCAGTTCGTGCAGCACCTTCACATCTTTGGGATTGTCTTCGAGAAGGGTTTGCAAAGCGAACACACCGATCTCCGGCCAGCCCGCCAGAACCGCGGCTTCCTTCAAAATCATATTGGCCTGTTTGTTGTACGGTTCTTCTTCCAGGACTTTCTCAATCATTTCGATCGCGTGACCGGGATCCTTTTTCATTTCCCGCTGCGCCTTCATGACGGCGATGGGTGCGGTGGAGATATTGAAAAAACTCTTCTTGGCCGCGCGATGTTTGGTGACCTCGCTACGGCGCAGCAATTGACGGCCGGTAAGAAATTCCGGCTCCTGTTTGAGAATTGCCTGCAGCAGGGAGATGGCGTAGCCGAAATTGCGCAATTCGATCGCCGACACGGCCTTCAGCCAATGGGCTCGCTGCGTCTCGCTTAGCTCTTTCTCAGTCTTAACTGCCATTTTCTCTTCCTAATCCTCACCCACTATAGTTTTTGCAAACTATTCCGTCAGCGCAAAATGTCAGGGCTTACCTGGTCTGACAATCCAAGGCGGAAAAAAAGCGGCACGCCGATTGCCGACGTGCCGCCGTAATGAATCGAGGATAAGGTCGCTTACTTGGCCGACTTCACCAAGCTGAGATGGCCTTTGACCATCGGGACGGTTTTTGCCGCCCAGGCTTTTACGTCCTTGTCGTCGCTCGAGGAAGCGCCGTTTTGCAAGAGCTTCAGATCTTGCTGGAGGTCATTTCCGGTGGTGTGAAGATACTGCTTATCGTAATTGGCCGTGCCCATATTGCGCGGCCTGATCTTGTCGACTCCCAAACCCAGCCCCTTTTTCTTCGCGAGCCCGAGCAGTTCCTGGTTGCTTTTGCTTCGCTCCGCAATAATGCGGGATGCGATTTGTTTGGTTGACTCGTTACCCTGCTTTTGAGCGACCTTGGCATCCTGAACCGCCTGCATACCGCCCGCCGCAATCGACGAGATAAACTTCTGGTCTTTTTGACTAAGGCTGGCCGCCGCCTGGGTCTGCTGGCTCGGGCTCGTCTTCTTCTTTCTTAAGTACGGGCTATCAACGCTGGGATGCGCGTCGTCGCCGGTAGTCGCGTCCCCATATTGGCCGTAGGCGGCGAACATTGGCACCATGCTGGCCACGGCGACGATGACGAACGACGAGATGAATGTTTTTGGTAGTTTCATTGTATTGTGATGGTTGAGTTTACGTGCTTCTCCTTGGGATTCGAAGCTTGTCACCTGTTCGACGGTGCAATTGTGCAAGTCTTCAACAGATTTATAGAGGGTCAAACACCCGGATGAAAAGTGGATAAAACGGGCTTTCGGCGGCCAACCGCTACAGTAAATCCAGCTGCGGCTTCTGGGCAGTGGGAAGACTCGTCGATTTCCGCCTTTTCTTTGGCTGGGCGGCTACGGCCCCGTTCGGATTTTCGAGGTGGGTCAATATATCCTTCGCCCGATCAAGAATTTGTTTGGGTAAACCAGCCAGGCGGGCCACCTGAATCCCATAACTTTTGTCGGCGCCGCCGGGAACGATCTTGCGCAGGAAAATGATCTGCTCGTTCCATTCGCGGACGGCTACGTTCAAATTGCAGACACCTTTACGTTCCTGGGCCAGTTTTGTCAGTTCATGATAATGGGTGGCGAACAAGGTGCGGGCCTTGATCTGATCGTGTAGAAATTCGGCCACGCTCCAGGCAATCGATAGGCCATCAAATGTTGAGGTGCCGCGCCCGATCTCGTCGAGAATAACGAGACTCCGTTCAGTCGCGTTATTCACGATGTTCGCGGTCTCGTTCATTTCGACCATGAATGTGGATTGGCCCCTGGCCAGATCGTCATTGGCGCCTACCCGGGTAAAAATACGGTCGACCAAACCGATCTCCGCTTGCGATGCCGGCACCCAGCTTCCAATTTGCGCCATTAATGTGATCAGGGCTACCTGCCGGATGTAAGTCGATTTGCCGGCCATGTTAGGGCCGGTGATGATCGCCAGGCGGATATCGCGGTCGAGACTGGTATCGTTAGGCACGAATTTTTCCTCGATCAGATTTTGATCGAGTACCGGATGCCGGCCGTCCTTGATCGACAGCTTCAGCGAATCTTCCAATTGCGGCCGGCAATATCGAAATAATCGCGCGGTCTCAGCCAGCGCGCAGATCACGTCGAGGCCAGCGACAGCCGACGCCGTCTTCTGAATGATCGCGATTTCGGTGACTACTTCCTCCCGAAGTTTAAGGAACAGCTG
>DATFCK010000573.1:0-9273 GCA_035253185.1 Chthoniobacterales bacterium
TCCGCAAAACGTCCCAGGTCGGATCCAGCCGCAGCTCGTGCACATTGGTGCCGGCCGGGATTTTCAACAAATGCTCCAACAAATCGATGGCCTTGTCCGGTTCGCCCACAATCGTGTAGATGCGGGCCATGGCCAGAACCAGAAGCGGCCCGTCCAGCGCGTCTTTCGATTCCGGCATGATTTCCACCGCCCGGTGTCCTTCGCGCAGTGCTTCCTCTTTGCGTCCGAGCCCGGCGTAAATTAAACCGGCCAACGAATGCCGCGCCGGATCCTGCGGGCTCTCGTCCAGTGCGCGATTGGCGATTTCGAGCGCGTGCTCGTAGGAGGCGCGCGCCTTTTCTTCATCCGGAATCAAGCGGTAAACCTGACCGGCCAGGAACGATTTCGGCAACGGGCTGCTGGTTTCGCCGTGCAGATTTTCCAGCGGACTCCGCCACAAGGCGTTGAGCGCGCCCGGAAAATCACGTTCAAAAAAATGAACGTTGAATCGGGCCAGGGTAGCCATTCCAAAACTGTCGGAATCCGGCGGAAGCGTGTTCACCAGTCGTTTCATCGCGGTCAGATCGCCTTTCCAATCGATGTCTACCTGGGCGCGAAGCGAGTTTGCTTCGAATGAAGTGGGCACGAGTTGGACCGCGCGATCGAACGCCCTGGCCGCAGCTGGGAAATCGCGCAACGCGGCATAAGTGATACCCAGATTCTCGATCACAATCGGATCGCCCGGACTCAGTGATGCTGCTCGTTCGAACTCAACAGCCGCCTGTTTCCAATTACCCTGCCGCCGAAGGATGGATGCAATGGCCATGACCACCGTGGGATCGTTAGGCAATCCCTGGCGCGCAATATTGTACTCGGTCATGGCGCGCCCGTAATCGCGGTCTCCGTAATACGCCAGGTGACCCAGCGCCAGATGGGTTTCAGGAAGATTCGGTGCCAGACTAACGGCTCGATCGGCGGTGCGTCGCGCTTTCTCAAGGCGAGCTGGAGTTGGGTCTAACAAATAATACATCCAACTTTCGAGATACGACAGCCGGGCGTAGGCCAGGGCGAAGGAGGGATCGAGCCGGGTGGCCTTTTCGTAGAGCTGTTCGACGCGAACCAGAGTATCGAGTGTTTCCTGGGCGCGACTGTAAAGCGCGTGTCCTTCAACGTATGCGTCGTAGGCCTCTTGATTGGTGGTGGGACGATGTTTGATCTGGGCGGCCTCAGCCGGGGACAACCGGGCCTTTAGTTGCGATGCAATTTCCTGCGCCAGCGCGCTCTGAAGCGCGAAAGTGTCGGTTAGGTCGCGATCATATTCCTGGGCCCATAAATGGCGGTCGTTAAGCGCGTCGATCAATTGAACCACCAGTCGAATTCGGTTACCCGAACGACGCATGCTCCCTTCCACCAGAGCGGTGACACCGAGATCTTGCGCGATCTCGCGCACGTTGTGTGATTTGCCGCGATAAGGCATCACCGAGACTCGCGAGATCACCTTCAAATCTCCAATGCGCGCCAGAGTGGTTATGAGGTCGTCGTGTAAGCCGTCCACGAAATGTTCGTTCTGCTTGTCGGCGCTGAAATTATCGAACGGCAAAACGGCGACCGACTTGTCGAGTTGGCGCGCTCCCAGCCACGGCCACAACCAGGCCCCGGTTAGGCCGGAAAGCGCAATGCCAAAGATGGCGAGGAGGATTAGACGGAAACGCTTTGGACGCCGGATCGACCGCGGCGGCGAATCGGGTGCCTCGCCCGTCATCACCACTTGCCCGTCCTTAATGTCGAACGCCCAGGCCAGGACCAATGCCATCGGAAAACCGGCCAGCACCAGGACAATCACCGCCCGCAGCGACCACCGCGGCAGGTCCCAGGCAGGGAAAATTGTGGCGCAAATCTGGATGACCAGCCACGCGCCCATCGCGTACCCAGCGGCGATTCGGTAAACTTTTCGGCGCCGAAGCTCAGTCCAAAAGCTGTTCACCAGTCAGAGTTGCACAAACCCAACCGGGTCTAAAGGGATACCAGCGCCCGTTCGACCGGAAATCGCTGGAACGGTGATCATTTGACGCCAGTCGCGAACAGCGTCTGAAAATGCGGGCTTTCTTTTTCGCGCGCTACGACTCGCACATCCACTTGCTTGAATCCGGCGTCCTCCAGCAATTGATGCAGGTCGATCTCGCTGAACCCGAGCCAGTGATCAGCATACAATTCACGGGCCTTCTCAAATTGATGGCTGAGCAGATCCAGAATTATGACGCGGCCGCCTTTCTTCAACATTCGATAGGCCGACGCAATGGCGCGTTCCGGTTTGATCGCGTGGTGGAGCGCCTGGCTGAAAAAGGCGAGGTCGATGGTGCCCTCGGCGATGGGTGGATTTTCCAGATCGCCTAACCGGTATTCGAGATTTTTGAATCCGTGTTTGCGAGCGAGTTTGCCTCCGAATTCGACCATCTTCGGAGAGTTATCGATCGCGATCACCTTTTTCGCGTTGCGGGCGAGTAATTGCGCCAGGGTTCCTTCGCCCGCTCCGAGATCGGCGATGGTGAGTTGCGGAAGCAACGAGATCAGGCTGTGAGACAGCGCCTGCCAGGATCGACCGGGGACATAACTTCTGCCGAACCGGCCGGCTAAGGCGTCGAAATATTCGCGCGTTTTATCCTGGCGCTTACGCAGGACAACCTTGAGCGCGGTCCGATCATCAGCGGTTTCGGGAATTTCGCGAGCCAGGGTTCGAACCAACTCGGTCACCCGGGCCTGAGCGCCATTGCCGCGGGGCGATTTGGCCGCACCGTAGTAGGCGTGTTTGCCGGCCCGCCGGTCCTGGACTACGCCGGCGCGTTTGAGCTGGGCGAGGTGACTGGAGATGCGGGATTGGCCCATCTCCAGGATTTCCTGGAGCTCGGCCACGGTGAGCTCGGCTTCGTGGAGGAGGAGGAGAAGCCGGAGGCGGGTGGGATCAGCCAGGAGCCGGAGTAAATTAACAGTTGACGCCATTGAGCGTCTAAACCATATATCTACGTATCATGATTCGTCAATATGTCCGGCTGGAGGCCGGACGCGTGAACCGCTAAACCGTTAAATCATTAAATCGGATCATGAATTGCCCAAAGTTTGCTCCCATTTACCCGTTTATGCTTCTACCGGTTCAACCTTTTAACCCTTCAACCATTCAACGTCCCCAATAGCCATGTCCCGACGTTACATCTTCTCCTCCGAGTCAGTCGGTGAAGGTCATCCCGACAAAGTTTGCGACACCATTTCCGATGCCGTGCTCGACGCCTGCCTTAGCCACGATCCTCACAGCCGGGTGGCTTGTGAAACTTACGCCAAAAGCAATGTCGTAATCGTCGGCGGAGAAATCACCGTGCCGCTCCTCAAAAAGGAGCGCCGCTCGCTGACCTCAGTATTGAACATCGACCAGATCGTTCGCACCGCGATCGAAGAAATTGGTTATGTGAATGATGACGACGTCTTTCACGCCAATCGCGTTTTCATCAGCAACATCATCACCGATCAATCGGCCGATATTTCTCAGGGCGTCGATCAAACCGACGCCGAAGGCAAAGGCCACGCCGAACAGGGTGCCGGCGATCAGGGTTTGATGTTCGGCTTCGCCTGCGACGAAACCCCGGAATTGATGCCGGCTCCAATCATGTACGCTCACCGGTTAGGCCGGGAGCTCACCCGGATCCGCAAAAATGGTGAATGCGGCTGGTTGCGACCGGACGCGAAGTCCCAGGTGTCGGTGATTTACGAGGATGACAAGCCGGTCGGCATTTGCAACGTGGTGATCTCAACCCAGCACACCGAGGGTGTCAGTCACGACGAGATCCGGAAGTTTTGCATCGAGAAGGTCATTAAAAGGGTTTTGCCGGCGGAAATGCTGACTGATTCCACTGAATTTCTGATCAACCCAACCGGGCGATTCGTGATTGGCGGGCCACAGGGCGATACTGGCCTAACCGGCCGGAAAATTATCGTGGATAGTTACGGGGGAATGGGACGGCACGGCGGTGGCGCTTTCTCCGGAAAAGATCCGAGCAAGGTTGACCGCAGTGCGGCCTACATGGGTCGCTGGGTAGCCAAGAATGTGGTAGCAGCGGGCCTGGCCAGCCGGTGCGAAGTCCAGTTCGCGTATGCGATCGGCCATCCGGATCCGGTCAGCGTCCATATCAACACTTTCGGCACGCATTCCATCGATGAAGAGAAAATCGAGCGCGCGGTGGAAAGTGTTTTCAGTTTTAAGCCGGCCGACATCATCGAACAGCTCGATCTGCTTCGCCCCATTTACTCGAAAACGACTAACTACGGTCACTTTGGAAAGATTAACGATCCCGACATCACCTGGGAGCAGACGGATAAGGCTAACGAGCTGCGTTCCGCAGCTCGTTAACGTCAGTTTTAAGTTTTAAGCTTTAAGTTTTAAGTATGGCCTATCAATCCTTTGAAGATCTTAAAGTTTGGCAGCGAGGATGCAGCTTGTGTGTCGAAATTTTCAAGGCATTTGCCGGTTCCAAAAACTTCACTCTAAAAGATCAAATCGGACGGGCATCGCTATCGATCCCTTGCAATATTGCAGAGGGTTCGGAGCGAGGTAGCACCAAAGACTTCGCGCATTTTCTGAATTTTTCCAAAGGGTCGTGCGGTGAAGTCCGCACGCAGGTCTACATCGCACGAAAACTGAATCTGCTTCGAAAGGCGGAATCTGATCAGTTGGTCGCGGAAACGAAAGAAATTTCCAGAATGCTGGAAGGCCTCCGGCGCACCATGCTGGCGAAGTCCCGTCCCAAACAGAAACGCACGCGCCGACGCAAACTTAAAGCTTAACACTTAAAACTTAAAGCTACTTACATGAGTACCATTACCGAACAAAAAGTTAAAGAGGATTACAAAGTCGCCGATATCTCGTTAGCCGATTTCGGCCGGAAAGAAATTTCCATCGCGGAAAAGGAAATGCCCGGGCTGATGGCGATTCGCGAGAAATACGCCGCTACCAAGCCGCTGAAAGGTGTGCGCGTGACCGGATCGCTTCACATGACGATCCAGACCGCGGTGCTGATCGAAACCCTGGTAGATCTCGGCGCCAGCGTGCGCTGGGCTTCGTGCAATATTTTTTCCACTCAGGATCACGCTGCGGCCGCGATCGCCAAGGCCGGGGTCCCGGTGTTCGCCTGGAAGGGCGAGAGCCTGGAGGAATACTGGTGGTGCACTTACCAGGCGTTGTCCCATGGCGATGGCAAAGGGCCTCAATTGATCGTCGATGACGGCGGCGATGCCACCCTGCTCATTCATAAGGGTTATGAACTCGAGGAAGGTAGTGATTGGGCGAAAAGCAAATCGGCGAATCGCGAAGAACAGGTCATCAAAGACCTGCTGCTGGAAGTTCAGCGCGAGAACCCGTTCCGCTGGCACGAAATGGTAAAGGAATGGCGAGGCGTTTCGGAAGAAACGACCACCGGTGTGCATCGCCTCTATAAGATGCATCAGGAAAACAAGCTGCTGGTGCCGGCCATTAACGTGAACGATTCCGTTACCAAATCGAAGTTCGATAATCTTTATGGATGCCGTCACTCGTTAGTCGACGGTTTGAATCGCGCTCTCGATGTGATGATCGCGGGCAAGGTCGCGGTCGTTTGCGGCTACGGCGATGTCGGCAAAGGCTGCGCCCAATCGCTCCGCGGTCAGGGCGCGCGGGTGATCGTAACCGAGGTTGATCCGATCAATGCGCTTCAAGCGGCGATGGAAGGGTACGAAGTGACCACCATCGAAGATACGCTCGGCCGCGCCGATATTTACATCGCGGCGACCGGGAATATTGACGTCATTAAACTAGAGCACCTGGAGCGGATGAAGGATCAGGCAATCGTGGCCAACATCGGCCACTTCGATAACGAAGTACAGGTCGATGCCTTGAACGAAGCCAACGGCGTTAAACGCACCAACATCAAGCCGCAGGTGGACAAGTACACATTCCCCGATGGACATGAAGTGTTCCTGTTAGCGGAAGGACGTCTGGTCAATCTTGGTTGCGCGACCGGACACCCGAGCTTCGTGATGTCGAATTCGTTCTCGAACCAGGTTCTGGCTCAGCTCGATCTTTGGAATAACAAGGACACCTACAAACCGGGTGTGTACGTTCTATCCAAGAAGCTCGACGAAGAAGTCGCGCGTCTGCACCTCCAGAAAATCGGAGTCAAACTAACGAAACTGACATCACAACAGGCCGATTACATCGGGGTGCCGGTAGAAGGTCCGTATAAATCGGAACATTACCGTTACTAGTCGTTAGGCTATTGCCGGTGGAGCGGCGTGGCGCAGGCCTGTGTCTGCGTTCGCCGGACCATGCCGGCCACACCACCCTTCGTCCCGACGGGTCTGGTTCGCGCGATTTGGCGAAAGCGGCGAAGGAATCGCCGCACTCCAAGACGCAAGCGCGAATGGAGCTTATTCTGTCGGCCACGTTTTGGAGTGCGGCGATTCTTCGCCGCTTTTTCTTTCGATACCGGACGGCAGCCGAAATCGGTTAGGCGACGTAGCGTATCCGGTGCGATGCCGACCGGATCGCGCGCCTTATGTGCCGCAATCGGTAAATGACCGAACCAGCTACCGTTTCCACAGCTTGTTCCACCAGCTCCGTTCTACCGTCAGCTTGGTAACGTCGACATAACCGCAACTTGCTTCGCGACCGCGCTTCCACACTCCGCTGATGCGTACCCGATGCCGCTGCCTGGCGGCGTCGGTAAGTTTTCGAGAGTCTTTGGCCCCGGCGGCCAGAAACACGATTGTTTTGGAGTCGACCGGGTGGAAGTCGAACATGATTTGAGATGTACACGGTTGGCCCCGATGAAGGGTGACGTTTCCGTTTCCGTGGTAGCGCTTCCCGATCGGCGCGATTTTTGCCTGCAAGTTGGAAGTGGCACATGCTCCCATCGCGACTGCCACCACGATGAAGATCCCGCGATCAATGACCGATTTCACAGGAGGGGACATAGCGAAGCGCGGGAAGATGTCCAATCAGCTCTGCTGTAGCGGCGGCTATGACCGCCGCATTATTTGTCTGAGCGAACACTGGAAGATCCGGTTCATCGGTGGCTACCGACTCTTGATTAAATTCTTGCGATGGTCGTAGACCGCGCTACAGGGCCGGCTTTGCCTCCGGATACTGCGGCAGATCATCCGTGATCTCATCCCACGGTGCGCGATCGTTAACGAAAGTGTGAAACTGCGGCCGAATCCCCGGGTCATCATCGAACGCACCCATCCTGATCGACACTTCCGGTCCATCAGGCCAGTCGCCGCCGAATACGCTGGAACCGCACACTCGACAAAACGCTTTCACTGCTCCTTCGCCTTTGCCGTAAACCTGGATGAGCTCGTCGCCGGCTAGCAGCCGGAATTGTTCGCGAAGGACGCGCGCCTGAGTGCACACCGCAGTTCCGGAATGTTTCCGGCAACGTTGGCAATGACAATGACCGGCCCGCGCAAAGGGCGGGTCGACCTCAAACCGAATTCCGCCACACAAACAACTGCCACGAATCTTTGCGCTCATGAGCAACGATCGGAGCGATGGAACGTTTCAGCAATGAGTGCTGGACAAATGGAGTGATGGGGTGTTGGAGTGTGAGCCAGTTACTTCACTCCATACTCCGGCAGTTTATTGCTTCTCCGCGTTGTCGTTTCGCTGCCGGGCAATAAAAGCTCCGAGTTCACGACTGCCCGGGTCGTTCGCGCTTTGCAACGCGCGCAGCATGCTCTCCTGATCTTCCGCCGATCGATTCTGTCCAAGTTTGAATTTCGCTTCAACCCGGGTGATCTGGATTGAGAACCCGACGATCGCTTTCAACTGGTTCTTGAGTTCTTCCTCGCTGAGAGGAATCCGCCACGGTTGGGACATGCCGGATTCGTATTTGTGGGTGGTGTCGAAAACGATCTGTCGCAGATTCGTTTCGTCGACCAGAGTCGGAGTTCCATAAACGTGCACCACCGCGTAGTTCCAGGTCGGAACGGTGTGCTGCATGACGTACCACGACGGCGAAATATAGGCGTGCGGGCCGTGAAACATGCAAAGCACTTCCTGATTCGATTCGAAAGTTCGCCACTGAGGATTGGCGCGTGCCATGTGGCTGCGCAGTGTTCCCCAGTCGCCGGCGTCTTCACTCCACAGCACCGGCAGATGGCTGGCGATCATTCGGTTGTCGCCTAACGAGACCACGGTGGCAAATCCGTGCGACTTGATGAATTGAATGATCCGGTCGCGATCTTCGATTCGGTTGAACGGAGGAATGTACATTATGCCCTGAACTGTAGCGGTCGCTCGTTCGACGGCGCAAGTGGGGTGAGCTTTTGCGATTGGAGAGCATCGGCTGCCAGCCGCTGGCTCCAGGCAACTTCCCTGGACTTTTTGGGCACGCTATTCGCGCGGCCGGGCAAAACATTGCGTTCCTTTTTCTGCTGGGGAACGTGTTACGTTCGCCCGAGCTAACCGCTTATCCACCAATCAGAATCACCGTGATCCCACTTTCCTATCGCTCAACAAAAACCGAAGTGCGCGCCAGCCCGATTCATGGTCGCGGATTGTTTGCCACCGCCGATATCGCGAAGGATGAGATTGTGCTGGTCAAAGGCGGCCACATTATCGACGGCAAATTTTTGCGGGAACAGGTAACGCCTGCGATCGGGTCGGTCGAAATTCAAATCGACGATGATTTGTTCATCGCGCCGGTAACGCCGGAGGAACGCGAAGCGTCAATGCTCTACAGCAACCATTCATGCGACGCCAATCTCGGCATGCGCGGCGAGATCACATTCGTCGCCATGCGGAAGATTAAAGCCGGCGAAGAGCTCACCCATGACTGGTGCACCACCGATGACAGCGATGACAGTCAACCGTGCAACTGCGGCTCGCCTAACTGTCGCGGCGCTATTACCGGAAAAGACTGGCAGCGGCCTGACCTGCAAAAGAAATACGCCGGATATTTTTCGGCCTATTTGCAAAAGAAAATCGAAAAGGCGCAATCGCGACCTGCCTGATAGCGCACGCGTCTCTCGGATTGGTTAACAGCCAGTCCAGCTCGCACCGTCTCGCAATCGCAACTCCCGGATTGGGGAGCACAGGCTGCCGGCCTGTAATCGTCGGCAGCTTGCCGACGAATCGCGTGAGCGACTTATGTCTCAAGGTTGTCCAAGACCACGCATGCTCCGAATTTATGCGTCGTGCGAGATCGTTCTTCTATTACTACACGGTCCTGCCCGTATTTGGTCAGCATGTATACGTCGTACGTCATGTGGGTT
>DATFCK010000574.1:0-7157 GCA_035253185.1 Chthoniobacterales bacterium
GCTGTAGCGGGAAGTTCACCCAACCGCCATGGCGATTGAGGTCAATCGCCGCTACCGGATTCTGATGTCACGCCCAACCCACGCCGGGTTCCATTTGAGAACGGGCCAAATGCCCACATGTTGAAGTGACATGAACCCCGAGATGGACATCGGAACGAACAAGAAGGCGTTCCAAATTAATCTCGACGCCAGGAAATACGGCACCTTCGCAGAAATCGGGGCCGGTCAGGAAGTGGCTCGCCGTTTTTTCCAGGTCGGCGGCGCTTCCGGCACCGTAGCCAAGACCATGTCGGCCTACGACATGACCTTCAGCGATGCGATTTATGGATCGACTGACCGCTACGTCAGCCGGGCACGTCTTCAGACCATGCTTGATCGCGAGTACGATCTGTTGATTGAGCGGCTGGACAAAAAATTCGGCGGCCAGCGCGAATTTTTCGTCTTCGCCGATACCGTCGCCGCCCGCAGTTTCAAGCAGCATAACGAGTCCCATGGCTGGCTGGGCGTGCGATTCCAGGCCGAAACGCGCGGCCGGTCCAGCCAGATTATCATTCACGTGCGCATGCTGGACGAAGGGAACGTCGACCAGCAGGAGGCGCTTGGGGTAATCGGAGTGAATCTGCTTTACGGCGCCTTCTATCATTTGCAGCCGGAGAAGCTGATTTCGTCGCTGCAGGAGAATCTGGCTCCGGGGCGAATCCAGGTAGACATGATCAAGTTTTCCGGGCCCGCATTTGAGAAGGTGGATAACCGGCTGATGAGTCTTCAGCTGGTCAGCCAGGGCCTAACGAGTGCGGTCATGTTCAAAGCGGATGGCGAGACGGTTCAGCCGGCCGAAGTTTTCTACAAAAAGGCGATCCTGGTGGAACGCGGAAGTTTCCGGCCGGTAACCTACGCCACTAACGACATGTTGGACGGCGCCCGGCGCGTGTTTTTGCAGAAATGCGGATGCGCCGAAGATCAACTGGTAGTGTTGATGGAGATGACGCTGGAAAACCTGTTATCCGAAGGCCAGCTCAACCACGCCGATTTTCTGGCGCGAGTGGACATTTTGGGGGCGCTCGGTCGAACCGTCCTGGTTTCTCGATTCGGCGAATATTACCGGCTGGCGGGATATCTCTCGCGTTATACCAACCAAATGATCGGCCTGGTCATGGGTGTGCCGAGCCTGATGGAAATATTCGATGAACATTATTACTCCAATCTGGAAGGCGGGATTTTGGAGGCGCTGGGCCGGATGTTCAAAAGCGGACTGAAACTTTTCGTTTACCCCGCGATCGACGAGAAGACCGGCCAAATTCAGACCGCAACGCAGTTGAAGGTCGCGCCAAACCTCCAATCGCTTTTCCGTTACGTCGTGGAGAACGGATTCATCGTGGAGATCAGCGATTACAATCCGAAGTATCTTCGGATCTTTCCACCCGATGTGCTCCGCCGATTGCAAATGGGCGACCACAGCTGGGAGAAAATGGTTCCGCCTGAGGTAGCAGAGCTGATAAAGCAACGCCGGTTTTTTGGTTACCGCGAGCCGGCCAGAACACCGCAGCCGGTAAACGCCTAACGAGAGCGCGAAGTTCCTGCGCGCCGCCGCTTGTTCAGCCAACCCAGGCACAGGATGGTGAGCAGTGCGATAACCAATAAAATCGCGGACGACGAAGTCTCTGGCACCGGTATGGGCACTTCCTGGCCGGCCGTAACCGCATTCGGCTTCGCTCCAGGCCCTCCTCCGCCAAAACCTCCCATCGACCCGCCTCCGGACGCACTCGCGGTGTTCAAAGCGAGCGGCCCAACCACCGTTGATTGTGCGCCAGCCGTACTACCAACTGACGCTGTCGAGTCGATCGAATCAAAGGTGTAACCGTGATCGTCCACCGACGGTCCGGTAAGGAGCGTCCATTCCGCCTCTTGATAAGTCGGGCCACGCGATGCCTCGCCTGGCTTCGGCGTTTCCGGCTGAGTCAGTGCTACCGCGAATTCTTCATCGGCGGGAGCGCGGTTGGCAGTCTTAGCTTCTTGTGATTCGACGACCTGCAACAACACCGCCATCACCAGCAGGAAGACGGCAACCGTTGCCCCGAACCGTAACCTTTGAGAAACGGTTTGCGAGAATCGGGCCGAGCTGAAAGCCACGATAAGCATTCGCCAAAGATCCCGATCATCTTCCAGGAAAACCTTGGTCCAGGTGGCCGCTGACCGGTCGGGCGGCGCGGGGTGGTCAAAATCTGGTGGTGCGACCGGCGCTGTCATCGCGAGCAATCAGGGCCGCACCCAGGGCGGTTGCAGGAGGAATTCAAAACGTGACGCAACCCTAGTCACAAACGCCATTGTGCGACATCGATTGTCCGGCACAACTATATAATTTCTAACAGTTTCCAAAGCGTTGATGACCCCACACCTAACGAATCTCCGCACCAAATTGGATGGCTCAAACTGGACGGCTTACCGTTTTGAATCTGGCGCCCGATTCGACCGGTCGGATGGCCGTGGAACCACCCTCCCTTATGGATGTAGCGTCGATGCCCTCCCACTCGGCACGGTTTCCGCTACAAGCACCCGAGCACCATGGCCAGACGTGGAGATTCTGTTATCGGTATCGATTTGGGCAAACGCGTGCTCAAAGCAGTGGCATTACGTCGAAAGAGCGATCGCCGGCTGATTCTGACCAGTTTTGCTTCGCGCGAGCTACCCGAAGAACTCAACAGCGTTGACGAGCTGGCCCAGCAGCTCAAACAGCTGGTGCGCGATCTTGGCGGCAGCGCAAAAGGATGCGCCCTCGCGATTTCCGATCCCTCTTCGATTCTCCGAATAATTGAACAACCGAATACACCGATCGATCTGCTGCGAAACGCGTTGCGCCTGAACGGCCTCGCTGTTTTAAATCAGGAATGCAAGGATTTCGTCCTCGATGTCGCGCCGGTCAATGCGCAGTTAGCGGACTCCGGTTCTGAAACAGACGGCGAGTCCGGATACGTCGCGGTCCAAGCCAATGTGGCCACCAAAACCAAGTATCTGGTCGGCGGAACACTGCGCAGCCAGGTCAAACAGGTGTCTGACGCGTTGGCGAAAATCCGGATGCCCCTGGATATTTTGCAGCTGGCGCCGGTCTGCTCGTTCAACGCTTTCGAATACGCCTACCCGGAGATCTTCACTAACGACGCCTTTCTTCTCCTGGACATGGGTCACATGCAAAGCACGGTGCTGATCGGCAGCAAAGGCGAGCTCGTTTTGGTGCGCGCAATTGAATATGGTGGCAAGGCGTTAATGCAGGCCCTCACCGCCGATGGCGCGCTCGACGCCCAGGCGGCTTGGGAAATGGTTCAACAGGGTGACGCTGGAATGGCCGATATCTGCCGTAATTCGCTGAACCGGCTGGCGACTGAAGTTCGCAACTCGATCGGTTTTTTTGAAGGTCAGCGCGAGGAAAGCATTAGCCGCATTTTCGTTTCGGGCGGACTTGCTCGCGCCGAGACGGTGTTACAGGGATTAAGCGACGATCTGGCGCTACCGTGCGAAATTTGGGACCCGCTGGAGACCTGTGAAGTCGCTCTGCCGGCCGCTAAACGGCAGTCGTTACCGCACGAGTTCGTTTCGCTGAACGTCGCCTGCGGGGCCGCATTCGAGTATCTCAACAGTTAGGCTGGCGATGGCTCTCCATCTTAACCTCTTACACGAGCAAATCTCCGAACAGCGCCAGCGCCAGCGCGATCCCCTCAAAATTGGCGTCATGATCCTGGTTGGGATCGGAGCCCTGCTATTCCTTTATTACGGGTGGAATGCCTACCGGACCCTGGCAATCAAGGCAAAACTATCGGCAATCGAACGCGATTGGTCGAAAGTCGAACCGAAAGTTACCGCGGCGGAGAAACGATCGGCTGAACTGAACGGAATCGTCAAGACCACCGCCGTGCTCGACGATTACATCGAACATCGGTTTTTCTGGGGACCATTTTTGGAAAAACTGGCGCGCTGCGTTGCGCCTAACATCCAGCTGACCAGCGTTGAGGGGAATGTTTTTGAAGACAAGGGCGTCATCGTCACGATAGAAGGTGTAGCGGCGGCGCGTGAACCCCGATCTGCCGCTGAAGATCTGCGCCAGATGCTGTCCGAACAATTAAGCCAGGGCGGGTACGCCGATGTAAAAGTCGAGTTCAAGGCACTGGATGACCTCGACACCATCGCCAATGTCGGTGGTCAGAGTGTTGCCATGGCCCATTACATTCTTTCCGTCACCTTCCAGCCCGAGGCTGCAAAAGGAACACCGACTCAACCAAGAACACCGAAACGATGAGCCAGGTTCGACTCAGCAAAGATCAAATTCAGAAGGTAGCGCTCACCCTGGTTGGGTTCGTTATTCTGATCTACGTCTATTTCAGCTTTTTCCTCGGGCCGCTGAATCGAAGCCGTAACGCAATGCTGGCCACCATCGCGGATAAACAGAGCAAATTGGATTCTTCTCAGGAAAATCTGGCCAAGACCGCCAAACTCGAGCAGCAGGCCAAGGCCGCTACCGGGCGGTTTGCCGCATTTAAAGCGCTGAGTCCCGAAGGCGCGCCGATCGCCTGGTTTCCGCCCCGGATGAAATCCTTCTTTGCCAACCAGCAGATCGACAAGGCTACCGCCCGTCTCGAAAACAGTGTGGCGTTCAAGCAGCCCGAACTAGCCAACTGGATGAAATACGTTTGGCTGATCGATATCCCTCAAGCTGATTACGGACGGCTCGGCAAAGCGATCGCCGAACTGGAAAATCTTGAGCCGCTCCTGGCCATAACCAAGTTGAGCATCCGATTCTCCGGAGAGCAGCCTGAATTCCAACAAGTCGTGCTGAGTGCGACTACGGTCATTCCGAAACAATGAGAACTTTTTTGTCGCTTCTGGTTTGGTTATCGATCGCTGGCTCGATCAACGCGGCAGACCCGCAGCAGACCGCCCCGCAGCCGCCGTCATCATCATCATCATCATCATCGTCACCGCACCCGCAGACCGCTCAGCCACCAGCCTCGTCGCAGCCGCAGCAGTCGCAACCGGCTGTGCTTGAGGTAAAAAATAAATCTTCGTTCAAGATGGATAATGGCAGCCGTAGTCCTTTCTGGCCTATCGGCTTTAAACCATCGGCCAAGATCGCCCACACCGATACCGATCAGGGCGGCGATATTTCGCCGAATTCGTTTGCGGTGACGTCCATTACCCTGGGAGCCGGTGGTCATTTCGCCATCATCAACGGCAAAATCATGGGTGAAGGCCAGCAATTCGGCTTGCAGGTCGGATCACAGACCTACCAAATCACGGTCAAAGCCATTGAAGATGGCCAGGTGATTCTGTTGCGTCGCGATCGCGAAATCGCGGTGCCGCTGCGCCGCAAGTAAGGCAACCGGCCGGCGAAGCGTTGGCTGGTGCTTGTAACCGCTTACGCCTGTGATTAGCACCGGTTGTCAAGCCGGTGGTTTAAATAAACCGGCGCGCCTAACCGCCAAAATTTGGATGGGACGCCAGTTAGGCTGACACAGTCGTAATCCGTCGGCAGTACCGCCGCGCCATTACTTCCCGCAGGAAACAAACGCGCCAGACATCACGCCGCCGTTTCGAGTTGCGATAGCGGAACGAATTCCGATTCAGTTAACACCACCGGTTTTCGGCCGCGTATAAGCTGGTACCAGTGCCGGGCGCACCCAATAACGATCAGCGCCACCAATACCAGGAAAAAACCGGCCACCGCCGCGTCGAACCGCCACACTGCCGCCTGGCGAATGAGCGCCTGTGCCTGCAATGCGTTAGCCGACCCGGCGGCCTGTTGGATCAGCGATTCCGCGCCGGATAAAAACCCGAGCCTCGGGTCAGGCGAGAAAACCTTCAGGTAACCCGCCGAAAAAGTAACCACCACCATGAATATCAGCGGAGCCAGGGTGACGAACAGGTAGCGCGTTTTTTGCATCTTGATCAGAACAGTCGTGGCCAGACACAACGCGATAACGGACAACAACTGGTTGGCCAGGCCAAACAGTGGCCACAAAGTATTGATTCCGCCTAACGGGTCGATGACCCCCTGATAGAGAAACCATCCCCACCCCGCCACCAGCAACACGCTGGCGAAAAAATTCGCGCTCCAGGATCGGGTGTTGCCTAACGGAGCCCAGACATTGCCCAGCAAATCCTGAAGCAGAAATCGGCCTACCCGCGTCCCGGCATCAATGGTGGTAAGGATGAACAGCGCTTCGAACATGATTGCGAAGTGATACCACAACGCCATCGCGGTCGGGCTGGCGAAGACTCGCGAGAACATGTGCGCCATTCCCACCGCAAATGTTGGCGCGCCGCCCGCGCGGTTGAACATTGTCGTTTCGCCAAGTTCTGCGGCCAGCGTCGACATTTCCGCTTCGGTCACCGGAAATCCCTGGGCCGAAACCTTGGCTACGACTTCAGCCGGCGCTCCCTTCGAATTAATCGCAAAATACTGGCCCGGCGATAACACGCATGCGGCAATCATCGCCATGAGCGCGACCATCATTTCGGTAACCATGGCTCCGAAGCCGATGTCACGAATGCGCGATTCACGGGCCACCATTTTGGGCGTTGTCCCGGAAGCGATCAGCGAATGAAAGCCGGATACGGCGCCGCACGCGATGGTGATGCAAACAAACGGGAAAACGGGACCGGCAAATACCAGGCCAGTGCCATCAATGAACTTTGTCAGCGACGGCATTTGCAACGTTGGATGAATCAGAATGACGGCGGCGGCCAGGGCGGCGACAGTCCCGATTTTCAAAAAGGTGCTGAGATAATCGCGCGGCGTTAAAAGCATCCAAACCGGCAGAATCGATGCCGCCAGACCGTAAAGCATGATCGCCCACGCCAGGGTACGATCGTTAAGCCGAAACCAGGACTCGGCTAACGGAAAATGGCTGAGAAATTGGCCGCCCCAGACGGATAAGCCGAGTCCGAGAATTCCGAACACGGTGATCGCAGTGACGCTAACCTTCCCGCTGCGCAGCCCGAAACCCATTATCAGCGCGATCGGAATCGTCATTGCGATTGTGAATACGCCCCACGGACTTTTGGCTAGCGCCTGAACCACCACCAACGCCAGCACGGCCAGCAGGATGATCATAATCGTCAGCACACTGATTAGAGCCAAAACGCCGACTCCAGGACCAATCTCTTCC
>DATFCK010000575.1:0-11523 GCA_035253185.1 Chthoniobacterales bacterium
CGAGCGCCCCGTCGCCGTGCGTTGCCTGACGAAATACCTCCGAGGCCGATTGCACGGTCTTTCGCGCGTCATTCAGCACCTGCTGAAGGGTATCCGCATCATTTTTGATCGAGGACATGGCCGCATCCGCTTGTGCCATCACGCCCTCAAGTTTTTGGGAAGATTGCGCCAGCGCGCCGGTTGCTTCGCTCAAATGTTGCAGACTGGTTTTGAGATTTTCCATGTTGGCCGGGGACAAAGCTTCCTGACCAAGCCGATCCACTGCGACATTGATTTTCTGCACGGTGCCTCGCAGATCGGCAACCAGCGCACCGCCTTCGCGGGTAAGATCATCCAGGCCGGTTTCTCGCACTCCGGTAATGTAACTACCGGGCGCAATGAATTTTTTCCGTTCACCGGGCGGCAGAGTTACATTAACGAACCGGTCGCCTAACAATCCGGAACTCCCGACGGTGAACTTGCTGCCTTCCGGAATTTTGATGTAATCGTAGATTTTCAGCGGAACATCGACGCCGTTACCCTCACTTGTCATGCGAGGTCCGCCGGCCACCTTTCCGATACTGGCGCCGGCCAGCAACACCTCGGATCCCTTCAGCAGGCCGCTGGCGTCATTGAACCGCACCTTTAACGGATAATAGGTCTTGAACCCTTCGCCTAACCGGCCGAACTGCACCACCAGCGCACCGAGCGCAACCAGCCCGAGGAAAACGAAAATACCAACCTTCAACTCAGTTCCGCGCTCGTCTCGATTCATTGCTGCCAGAGAACTGTCGGATGTCAGCGCCGTTTGGCAAGGTGCGGCCCAGGAGTCACGCTAGCGCAGGTCAGGTGGCACGCGGTGCCGCATCGGATTGCCGCCAAAGTCATTTGGCGGTGCCTGGGTTTTGGGTTTGGAGCTTTAAGTCGCGGCGCGAGGCTCATCGTTCCGATCGGCCAATCAGGAAATCCTTCAGCAGCGGGTCGTTAGTCTGTCGCAGTTCCGCCGGCGTTCCCAGGAAATAGATCCGGCCATCGTGCAGGTAAGCGATGCGGTCCGCGACATCGAAAGCGCTTTTCATATCATGCGTCACCACGATGCTGGTCATGCCGAAACGTTTTTGGAGACGACGGATCAGATGATTGATGCTGTCGGACACCACCGGATCGAGGCCGGAAGTTGGTTCATCATAAAGAACGCATTTCGGCCGGCGAATGATGGCGCGGGCAAGGCCGACTCGCTTTTTCATGCCGCCACTGAGGTTGACCGGCATCTTATCTTCCTGTCCTTCCAATTCGACCACCTCGAGCATCTCCCGAACTTGTTTCATGATCTTGTCCGAACTGCGCTCACCGGCTTCGCGAAGTGGAAACGCGATGTTCTCCGCAACCGTCATCGAATCGAACAGCGCCGCGCCCTGGAATAAAATGCCGATCGTTTGCCGAATCGTTCCCAGCTTTCGCTCCGCCAATCCAATAATGTTTCGGCCTTCGATCAAAATCTCGCC
The DNA here is from genome assembly GCA_035253185.1 of Chthoniobacterales bacterium. Classification (GTDB taxonomy): domain Bacteria; phylum Verrucomicrobiota; class Verrucomicrobiia; order Chthoniobacterales; family UBA10450; genus DATFCK01. Next base: position 1,485 of record DATFCK010000575.1, read on the forward strand.
GCCGTCCGGCTGCATTAATCCGATCAAATGCTTTAACAACACGCTCTTGCCGCCGCCGCTGCGGCCGATGATTGCCAGTGTTTCGCCATGAGCCAGTTCGAGATCGACGCCGCGAAGAATTTGCTGCTCGCCGATGCGCTTGGTGAGAGAGCGCACCGCAATCATCGGGGCGCCGTTCGTACCGGTGAGAGAACCCTCCTGAGGCTGGGCGGCCGCGATGCTCATCTATTCATTGGAAAAAGCTCAACGCTGTTTGTTCAACGCTTCAACGATTCAACGATTCAACGATTCAACGATTTAACGATTTAACGATGCGATGCAGCGCAGCGCAGCGAAGCTACTGGTATCCCGCGGGGTAAATGATGTTCAACGTCATCGTCAAAAAGAAGTTGCTAATCAACACCGCCAGCGACGCATTCACCACCGCCTCGGTCGTGGCGCGTCCCACACCGACCGCGCCTTCGCGGGCGGTTAGGCCTTTGTGACAGCTGATAAACACAATCAAAATGCCAAAGCAGAATGCCTTGGACAATCCCATGATGATGTCGCGGTTTCGCGTCCACCGGACCATGTTAGCCATGTAATAGGTGCCGTTGATCTCCAGCAGTAAAATGGCGACCAGGTAGCCAACGGCGATACCCACCGCGATGCATTCCGCCACCAGCAAAGGCATGGATACCATGAGCGCCAGAGCCCGCGGCACCACCAGGTAATCAGTCGGATAGACCGCCAGCGCGCGCAGCGCATCGATCTGTTCGGTCACTTTCATTGTGCCGATCTCGGCCGACATCGCGGCACCGACCCGTCCCGTGACCATAAGGGCGGTCAACACCGGCCCGAGTTCACGACAAATGGCCACTGACACTACCGCGCCGACGGCAGAGCCCATACCTAGTTTGTGGAATTGAAAGTAGGTTTGAGCCGAAAACACCGCTCCAGTGAAGGCGCCGGTAATGACCACCACCAGCTGGGAGCGCAGGCCGACGTCAACCACCTGGTTCAAAAATAATCGCCACCGCAGCTTATGAGTGAAGATCGAGCGAAACGTGTCTGCCGCGAGGAGAACCACTTCGCCCAGGTATTGCCACAAACGGACGGCTGGTGTTCCGAGCGCGATGAAGAAGCGGGAGAGCACGGTCGGTAAACTCCCAGCGCATCCCAAACGCGCAAGGGTTTGAGTTGCAACGCTGAGGTCCATCAAAAGCGGCGGAGGCCCGTCGCACTCCAAAAAACGAACCCCGAAAACGTTCGGGGTATCATAGGCAGCTCCGCTGCTGCACCACTAACATCGCCCGGTGGAGCGGCCGATCCACCTCCTGCGTGGAGCGTTAAACACTTAGTAATTGTGTTTTGGAACGCGGACGCAGCTCGGGCGGAATGGCCCCGACAAATCGTGGTTCGAAGCCCAGGCGCCGGAAAATCGCCCGGATTTCGCGAAATGTAATCGTCGGCTCGTCATCGATCTCCAGGTAAACGAGATCATGATTGCTATCGATTTTGTAGCGCATACCGGTAACAGCTTCGAGCTCGTGATCGAGCTCCAGAATCTTGTTCAAGTCGCGCACGCCGGCCGCGTATACCTCAAGTTCGATCATGGGGTTCGGGTGACTGTAGACAATGCGGGTTGGTGATGCAAAACAGAATCGCGCGCATCCCAGATCCAGTTTCGGCGCGGGGACGCCGTAGGCCGACGTCGTACGCCAATAACCGTCCGGCGATGCATCCTGCAGTTTGCGATTCAACTGGAGGTGCGATACAAGATTACCTACGAATGAAGGTTCGGACTTTGGCAAGATTTGGCGGGCCCCTCGCGTTCGCGGGCTTGTTTCTCACCGGCTGCGTGACCACGGCGCCGACCGGCATTCACCAGGCCCGAATAGATCTGCAGCAAAAAATCGCGGCTGAGCCGCCGGGCGATTACTACGTGGGGCGTCGTTATTATAAACCTGATTTCAAGTTCTGGGGCTACGTCCGCAAACCGGGTCAACCATGGTCCAGCGCCCAACTGGTTATGCTTAACGAAAAAGACAAACTGGCGCCCGACCGCGAACAGATGAATTTCGGCAGCGACAACAATTACGAATATCGCCTGTATGGCGAGTTTAGCGGGCAGACCGTCTACGAACCGGCCAGCAACGGTTTCTACCCGGAATTCGTCCTGAAAAAAATCGAACTCGTCTCCACCAATCCGCCGGCGATCTTCAAGAGCCAAACCAGCCCCAGGGAACAGGCGCGCACCACGCGATACACGATTGAGCGGCCGCAATATTAGCTTCGCTGGCCTCGCGGCGTTAAACCGTCAAACCGTTGAATCGTTGAATCGGCATTCGGCTGGCAAGGGTAGGCCTGGCCAGAACATGAAACTAGGCTACGGAGTGACGATCGCATTGCTGGTCACGTTAGGCCCGCTGGTCGCCAGCCAGATTCCATTCCCCGACTTTGATGTGTCGGTGGAAACGAATGATTTTCTCGCGCGCCCTTTCGTGTTCGCTAGAATCCCCTTAGCGGGGTCAATTTCGTTTGTTTCGTGTGTTTAGTGGCCGAATGTATTGGTCTTCAAGGATGTGACCACCGCTCCCAAGTCCATCGATCCGTTAGTCCAGGAGTTCCTGCGTTACCTCAGTGTCGAACGCAACGCATCACCGCGCACTATCAAGGCTTATGCGCATGCGCTTGAGCAAACTGCGGCTGAGCTGAAAACGCCGTGGAAAAAATGCTCGGCGGATCAGTTCCGCGATTATTTGTTCCGATTGATGAAACGCAATCAGGCGCGCTCGTATATTCGCCTGCAATTTTCGGCGCTGCGGACGTTTTACCGCTTTCTCGTTAGTCGCAAGAAGCTCCGAAATGATCCGACTCGGGAATTGCAGTTGCCGAAGCTGGACAAGAAACTTCCGCTGGTCCTGACCCGGCAACAGATTGAAGAATTGCTGGCCGCCCCGCTTCAGGTTCCAAAACAAAGGGCGGCGCCGTCGTGGATGCCGTTACGTGATGCGGCAATCATGGAATTGTTTTACAGCAGCGGTTTGCGATTGAGCGAACTGGCGTCGTTGAACGTCGCCGACCTTGATCCTTACACCGAGTCCGTCCGCGTTCTTGGTAAAGGATCCAAGGAGCGGGTGTGCCCGGTAGGTTGGCCGGCGATCGAAGCGATCTCGAAATACCGCGCGGCGGCCAATGTTCACACTGGCAAACTGTTCATTAACAAATCGCGCAATGGCATGTCGGTGCGATCGATCTGGCTCATCCTGAAACGGTACCTGCGGAATACCTCCATTCCGATTTCGATCAGCCCGCACAAGCTGCGCCACAGTTTCGCCACTCACCTGCTGGATGGCGGCGCCGATCTGCGCAGCGTGCAAACATTGTTAGGTCATGCCAGTCTGTCGACCACGCAGATTTACACGCACGTAACGGTGGAGCGGTTGAAGAAAGCCTATGCCAGCGCCCATCCACGAGCATGAGGGCTCTTCGGTAGCGGCGGTCTGTAACCGTCTCTCGAATTCGGTTCGAAAAGCGCGACGGTCATAGACCGCCGCTGCACAGAAAGCCGATTGAACGATTTAACGTCAGCGGAGCGCAGCGAAGCTAGCTCGCGCTCGCGGCCGGCTGGGGCTCGGTCGCTCTGAATACGAGCTTCCCGTTTTCCGCAACCACGTTCACGGCCTCGCCCGGCTTCACATTCCCGCGCAGAAGTTCTTCCGCGAACGGATCCTCCAAATATTTCTCGACTGCCCGGCGCATTGGACGCGCTCCGTACTGGGGATCGTAACCTTTTTCGATCAGGAATTCTTTGGCGGTGTTGTCCAGCTGCACCGAAACCTCCTTGGCCTTCACCCGGGTGAGAACCTTGCCGACTTCCAGATCCACGATGTGCATCAGATCGGCCTTGCTCAGCTGGTGGAAGACAATGATGTCGTCGAGCCGGTTGATGAACTCCGGTTTGAACGCGCGTTTCGCCTCCTCCAGCAACTTGTCACGCATGGTGTCGTACTCGTGCTCGCCGATTGGCTTGGTCGCGCCAAATCCCATGGTGGTCTGCTTGCGCAGCGTCTCGGCGCCAACGTTCGACGTCATGATGATGATGGTGTTTCGGAAATCAATCTTCCGGCCTAACGAATCGGTGATCTTGCCGTCCTCCAGGATTTGGAGAAGCAGATGCATCACGTCCGGATGCGCCTTTTCGATTTCGTCGAACAGCACCACCGAATACGGGCGGCGCCGAACCGCTTCCGACAATTGGCCGCCCTCTTCATATCCGACGTATCCCGGAGGCGAACCAATCAACCGCGAGGCGGTGAACTTTTCCATGTACTCCGACATGTCGATCTGAATTAGCGCATCGCGATCGCCGAACATGAAATCGGCCAGCTGCTGAGCGAGAAAAGTCTTACCCACTCCGGTTGGTCCGAGGAAAATGAATGAGCCAATCGGGCGCCGCGGATCCTTCAGGTCCGCGCGACTGCGGCGAAGCGCCTTCGAAATCGCGCTCACTGCTTCATCCTGGCCGATCACTTTGCCCTTCAGCTCTTCCTCCATCTTCAGGAGCTTCTCGGTCTCGGCCTGCTCCATCCGCTGAAGCGGAACACCGGTGACTTTGGAAATGATGTGCATCATGTCGTCGCCGGTCACGAGCACTTCCTTTTCCTCCCGTTCCTCCCGCCACTTCGCCAGAATGCTATCGAGTTTCTCTTTGGTTTGTTTCTCCTTGTCGCGAAGCGAAGCGGCCTTTTCGAAATCCTGGGCCTTGATCGCGGCTTCCTTCTCCACCCGGATTTCTTCGATCTCGCGTTCGATTTCTTTGACATCCGGCGGCCGGGTCATGGCGTTGATACGCGCCCGGGCGCCGGCTTCGTCCATGACGTCGATGGCCTTATCGGGCAAAAACCGGCCGGTGATGTAGCGCTCCGAAAATTTCACTGCGGTTTCGAGCGCTTCGTCGGTTAACTTGGCTTTGTGGTGTGCTTCGTACTTGGGACGAAGGCCCTTCAAAATCTCGATCGCTTCTTCGATGGTCGGCGCATCCACTTTCACGGTCTGGAAACGGCGTTCTAATGCCGCGTCTTTCTCGATGTATTTACGATACTCATTCATGGTCGTGGCACCGACGCATTGGAGCTCTCCCCGGCTCAAGGCCGGCTTGATGATGTTCGAAGCGTCCATCGCGCCTTCGGCCGAACCGGCGCCGACAATGGTGTGCAGCTCATCTATAAAAAGAATGACGTTCTTGGACCGGCGAATTTCGTCCATCACCGCCTTGATGCGTTCCTCGAACTGGCCACGATATTTGGTGCCGGCGACCATCAACGCCAGATCAAGGGTGACGACTCGTTTGTCGCGCAAAAGTTCGGGGACATTTCCGTTGGCGATTTCCTGCGCCAACCCTTCCGCAATCGCGGTCTTGCCTACGCCTGCTTCACCGATGAGGACCGGATTGTTTTTGGTCCGGCGGCAGAGCACCTGAATGACGCGTTCAATTTCGTTTTTCCGCCCAATAACCGGATCGAGCTCGCCTTTCTTGGCCAGCTCGGTTAGGTCGCGGCCAAAAGCGCGCAACGCGGGTGTTTTGACATCTTTTTTGGAAGTTGGTTCGCCACCTTCCTGTTCCGCTTCCGGCGGAGTAAAATTCGGATCGAGTTCTTTCAGGATCTCGTTGCGGGTGCGCTCGATATCCACTTCGAGGCTCTTCAGCACTCGCGCCGCAACCCCCTCGCCTTCGCGAAGCAGGCCTAACAAAATGTGTTCGGTACCGACGTAAGAATGATTAAGCGCTTTCGCTTCCTTGCCCGCAAGCGCCAGAACCTTCTTCACCCGCGGCGTGTAGGGAATATTGCCGACCATTTTAGTTTCGGGGCCGGACCCAACCTGCTTCTCGACTTCCATCCTAACGGTTTCGAGATCGAGACCCATCTTTTGGAGGACGTTAACGGCAACGCCCTGGCCGAGCTTGATCAGGCCGAGCAATAAATGTTCGGTGCCGACATAGTTATGATTAAACCGGTCGGCTTCTTTGCGAGCCAGCGCCAGAACCTGCTGCGCGCGCGGAGTAAAATTATTCATTGTTCGATGGCTTCGAACCGTTTCCCGTGTCCTTTGCCAGTTTACTGATATCAGGTTTAGGGAACACTTTCAAACGATCGCGGATGATTTGGGCGCGAAGATGGTCGCGTTCTTCCGCGGTGAGCTTCTGTTGGGAACTCTTCTGCAGATGCGCCGGCTGGGTGTCGATGAACAGTTCGTCGATGGGGAGGCGACGGTCTTCCGGGAATGCGCCGAGATCGACTCCGAGTTTGATGACCGAAAGCAGGTTGAGCGCTTCCTTCGAGGTCATGGCATGAGCAAAAGTAAGCACACCGTACGCCCGACCGATCTGATCTGAGAGAGTATTCCATTTTCTTTGGATCAGGACCTGACGGGCGTCGTGCTCCTTGTCGATGATGGTTTCGATCACCTTGCTCAGGCGGCTGATGATTTCGTCCTCTTTCTCTCCAAGTGTCGTCTGGTTGGAGATTTGGAACAGATTACCCATGGCTTCGGTGCCCTCGCCGTAGAGGCCCCTCACCGCCAGACCGATTTTGCTCACGGCCTGGATCACCTGATTGATCAGCTCGCTCAATACCAGCCCGGGCAGATGCAGCATGGCTGAGGCTCGCATCCCGGTTCCAACGTTAGTCGGACAAGCGGTCAAATAGCCGAGCCGTGGGTCATAAGCAAAATCGAGTTTGGTTTCGAGCGCGCTATCGATCTTGTCGACCAGTTTAAAGGCCTGCTTCAGCTGTAAACCGGACCGGATCGACTGCATGCGCAGATGATCCTCCTCATTAATCATTATACTTAGCGTCTGCTTGCGATTCATGACGATCGCGCTGCCAACATTCTTGGCAGCGTGTTCACGACTGATCAGGTGACGCTCCACCAGGACCTGTTTTTCAACTGGCGAAAGATCCTGCAACAGTTCGGAAAACGGATCCTGCATTTCCGAAAGGTCTTCGACGCGCGGTTTGATCATCTCCAGCACCGAGGTGCGCTCAGCCTTCTTCGCCCAACCGGGAAATGCCCGATTGCGCAGATTACGGGCCAGCCGGACCCGGCTGCTGATCACGATCTGGTGATGAGGACCTTCACCACGCAGCCATTCGCCGGCGGTGGACATGACATGCGAGAATTTCACGGCACTATTTCGTTAGCTCGTGTTCGAGCTGTTTGATTTGGTCGCGCAACGACGCGGCGGTCTCGTAATTCTCTTCCGCCACCGCTTTTTGCAGACTCTCGTTCAGCAATCGCATTCGATCGTTCAGTTCGACCGCGCGATGGGCGCGTTGGGGAAGCTTGCCCACGTGCTCGGTGCCCTTGTGCATTGCTTTGAGCAAAGTGCCGAGTCCTTCGGCGAAAGTCATATAACAGGTGCTGCAACCCAACCGCCCCGTTTTTTTGAAATCGGCCTGGGTGTAACCGCATACCGGGCAACGTTCGGTCGACGCCCCTTTTTCAATTTCTTCGGCGGCACCAATACCCAACAGCAGATCAGCCAAAGCGAATCCGGTAGGGTCCTGGACACCTTTTTCCTTCGAACACCCATCGCACAGATTCACCTTCTGCATTTTGCCTTCCAGAATCTGGGTCAGGAAAACGGTGGCGTCATTACATTTGCAAACGTCGCACAACATTGTTTGTGAGTATTAGACCTACAGAAAGGGCAAAAATTCAAACGGAAGTTCCCCTCAGCACCTTCTGCGCCGACACCTCCCTGCTCCAACTAGGTGTAAATCGGAGTTCCGGTCGCACGGGTGATTTCGCGAAACCGCGCAATCATCCGGGTTGTGATCGGACCCGGTTTTCCGTTTCCAATGGTACGGCCATCGGCTTTGATCACCGGAATCAGTTCCGCCGCCGTGCCCGTTAGGAAACATTCATCGGCGATAAACACGTCATGCCGGGTGATATCGGTTTCGGTTATCGGCACACCCATCTCGGCCGCGAGTTCGAACGCGACCGCTCGAGTGATTCCGCGCAGTGCTCCAGCGCTGATCGGCGGGGTAAAAATCTGGCCGTGTTTAATTACGAATATGTTATCCGCGGTGCACTCCGAAACGTTTCCCGCTTCGTTTAGCATCAACGCTTCGTCCGCTCCGGCCAGATTCGCTTCGATGCGGGCCATGACGTTATTCAGGTAATTCAGCGATTTGACCGCGGGATTCAGCGCGCTCGGGCTGGTGCGCCGCGTGGCGCAGGTGACGACCGTTAGGCCGTTCTCATACATTTCCTTGGGATAGAGCGCGATCGGAGCGGCAATGATGATTACACTTGGTGCTTTGCACTGGGCCGGATTGAGCCCCAGATTGCCGACCCCGCGGGTAACGAGCAGGCGAATGTAACCGTCCCGCATGTCGTTCTGGCGGATCGTCTCCAGCAACGCCTCGGTCATGGCCGGCATCGACATCGGGATCTCGAGGCAGATTGACCGGGCCGAGTCCCACAGCCGTTCCAGATGTTCTTCCAGGCGGAAAACGCGGCTATTGTAAAAGCGAATTCCCTCGAAAATTCCGTCGCCATAGAGCAACCCATGGTCGAACACGGAAACTTTCGCATCCTGTTCGTCATAAAACTTTCCATCAATATAGATCTTGGAATGCTTCACCGCGGCGGCGGTTTCGGCCCTGGCCGTATCGACAGCCGGTTTCGTCGCTTGTTTGTCCGACGCCCCGCGCGACTGCGGTTTATCCATCACGGCCTGGTCGGCACCATCAGAGTTCGAAGTTTTCATAGGTAAAAAAGAGGCTTGAATTACTCACTATTACCAGCGGCAACAATTATAGCATACGCCGTCCGCGCCGTGTGTCTATTTTGGGGTCACCTCGAACCAACCGAAGCGTCTCCGCCGCGCCCATATCTATCGACACCGCCGCAACGACCGGCGGTGAGGCGTCACTCTTCTGCCGCTCCTAACGGAGCTGAGCGCAACGCGCGCATCGACAACTGCATGCCGCCCATGGCGCTCATTGCAAAATTCCATCCACGATTCGCAACGTCCGGTCGCCGCGCGAAGCCACCCGTTCGTCGTGGGTAACGACTAACAATGTTTTTTGCCGGTCGCGCGCCAGCTGTAACAGAAGATCGATGATCGCCTCCCCCGATTTTGAATCCAGGTTGCCGGTTGGTTCGTCGGCAAACACAATTTCGGGATCATTCGTTAGGGCGCGGGCGATGGCGACGCGCTGTTGTTCGCCGCCGGATAGTTCCGCGGGCAAATGATACATTCGATCCTGCAGGCCCACCGCCACCAGTCCCTGCTCGGCCGCCTCCTGTCTTACCCGGCCGCCGATCATTCCCGGTAACATGACGTTTTCCAAGGCGGTCAATTCCGGCAACAGGAAATAGCCCTGAAAGACAAAACCCATCATTCGATTGCGAAAACGCGATTGGACTGACGAACGTCCGGTGTAAAGACGTTGGCCTGCGAATTCGACAGTGCCGGACTCGGGCCGCTCCAGCCCGGCCAGGGTATATAATAGTGTAGTCTTGCCCGCGCCTGACGCGCCGCACAGGAACACCGCTTCGCCCCGGGCGACTTCCATCGAAATGCCGCGCAATACTTCGATACGACGTGAACCCAGCCGAAACGACTGAAACAGATCGCGCGCCACCAGCTGCGGTTCGGCATTGGGCGTTGGCACGCTGGAATAATGCTGCGGTCAGCCTCGACTGCTAGGAGGAAATGCTTCGTCCGGAAAGTTCATTACAATTACGGGTAACAACACCCAAAGGGCAGCTATGTCATCCCGGGCGAAGTCGAGGGATCTCCCAAATGCGGAACACGTCACGCTAGTGGAGAGATCCTTCGGCTTCGCTCAGGATGACAACCGCTGGGGGGTGGCGTCTCCCGAAGGATTAGTAATCAATCGGGACACGAATATCGAATCATGCCGGGCTCAAAAACCCGGCACATTTCAAGAAATCGGGACGAGACAAGCTCGTCCCTCCGGCCGTCAACTGAAGCCTAACGAAGACATCGTCGGTTCGTCGATGGCCGAGGTAGTGT
>DATFCK010000576.1:0-3443 GCA_035253185.1 Chthoniobacterales bacterium
AGCGTTGTCATCCTGAGCGAAGTCGAAGGACCTTTCCTACTTGCGCGACGTTCACCGTCCGGCAGCTGCCGAAAGAGATCAACGCTCCGCCCGGTCGCGATCCCGTTCGGGATGACATAGCTATGCGCCGCGGTCTCATCAGCAAGTAGAATTCGCCTATCGTCCAGGTAACACCTCAATCCCTCATTTTTCTGCGGTTAGTCCGAGTGGTTGCTTCTTAGTTAGTCAAAATATTGGTAGCTACAAAAATGCCCGGGCCTATTTCGCGACCCGGGCATTCAAAGTTTTACCCCGCTGGTGCCGTTGAGGCGGTTATCCCGTTCCCTTTGGTAACGGGCGGACGACCGTCGACGCAGGTTCTGACTTCCAATTAAGGCGTGTCATTGTCTTCGTGCGACCTAGCCTCCTTGGTTAATCAACTATCGGTTCGGAAATGCCACCAGGAATCTCGTACATCGCAGGGTAAATCGTTGAGAGCCGCTGATTGAGAGTTGAACGGAAAGCACTGGTTTCCTGCCCAACCCTCAACGAACGACTCTCATTGTATCAAAGAACTATTCCCGCAGTTCCGCGCCGAGTTTGCTCTGCAATCGCTCGCGAATTCGGCCGTGCGCTGCGTTCACTTCATCAGTCGTGAGTGTCCGACTTTTGTCACGGTATGTCAATGTGTATGCAAGCGACTTTCGTTCCGAACCGATGTGTTGCGCGTCTTTTCCGCTGAAAACATCGAACAATTTTACACTTTCCAGCAGCGGCTCGGTCTCGCCGATAATCTCCGCGTAAACATTCTCGTGCGTAACCGTCTCCGGAACGATCATGGCAATGTCGCGTGTTATCGCCGGGAACCGGCCGAACTCATCGAATTTCCGGGAAGATTCTCGGATCTGCGTCGCAGCGCTGTCTAAAAATTCTGCCACGAGTACCGCTCCCGGCGCGTCGGCTTTTGATGCCAGCAGCCTGGACAACTGGCCCGCCCACCCGATCACCTGATCGGCCAGGACGATATCGACCGCCAGCGCGAGATGGTCGCGGGAAGCTCGTCGGAAACTCACATCGCCGCCGAGCACCGATGAGATGGCGCCTTTCAAATCGAAGAAATCCAGGCGTCGTTTGGCGTCGTTGCGCCAGTGAGTTTCGGCATGCGCCCTGCCCCACATCAGAATGCCGACATGTCGCTCTTCCCTGGCGTTAGGCGGCTGGAAGATCCGGCCGATCTCAAAAACCGTGACTCGTTCGGCCCCGGCCCTGACATTTCGCCCCAGCACGTCTAACAAGCCGCCGATCAGAGTCGGCCGCAAAGCCACATGCTCTTCGCTTAACGGATTGCGGAGCTCGACCGCGCGTTCGGCGAACCCGACGGCATTTCGGGGAATTAATTTTGATGTTCGCGCTTCGCTCAACCCGCGTCCGGCCAGGGTCCGTCGCAGGTTCGCCTCGCGATCATGTTCAATATCGGCCCCGCTTGAGCTGGTAAAGCGGCTACGGTCGCTCCCGGCGATCTGATGCACCCCAAAAATTCGCACCACTTCTTCGATCAAATCGACTTCCCGCCGGAGGTCGCGTCGATGACTGGGTATCTTCCAGGTTGAGCCGGCCTCGGCCTCGCCATTCGATTCGCCCACTTTCGTTAGGCCGAATCGCGATAAAATGTCGTCGGTGCGATTCCGCTCAACGTTTACCCCTAAAAGCCGGCGGCATCGAGCATAGCGGATCCTGACGTCCGGCGGATTCGACGGAGGATCTCCGGAGACCCAGACTTTTGGGGCCGGGTGGCCGCCCGCAATCTGCTTCATCAGTTCGGCCGCGCGTTGCGATGCGCGGAGAATCATTCCGGGATCGACCCCACGTTCAAACCGATAGCTGGCGTCGCTGGGAAGATTCAACAGCCGCGCCGTCCGCCGGATGCTTGCGGGGGAAAAATAAGCCGCCTCGAGCAAAACATTCCGGGTGTCATCGGTCACCCCGGTTTCTTCCCCGCCCATGACTCCGCCGATACCAATGGGTCGCTCGTCGTCGGCAATCATCAGGTTTTCCGGCGTTAACGAGTAGGTCTTGCCGTCGAGCGCGAGAAATTTTTCACCTTCGCGCGCCAGTCGAACGTCGATGCCGCTTTTGAGCTTGTCGGCGTCAAATGCATGGGTCGGTTGACCCAGCTCGAGCATCACGAAATTTGAGATGTCGACGATGTTATTGATCGAACGAATTCCCAGGCCTTCGATCTTTAGCCGCAACCAGTCCGGGCTCGGCCCCACCTTCACCTTTTCAACCAGGCGGGCAGAAAAAAACGGACACAGATCCGGGGCCGACAGGTGAATTGCTTCGCGCTCGATTGCCGGCGGAGGTCCGGCGGAATCGTCAAACGGCTTGCGAACCGTTTTCCCGGTTATGGCAGCGATCTCCCGGGCTAACCCGAAATGACTGAGCAAATCGCCGCGGTTAGGCGTGATTTCGACGTCCAGCACGGTGTCTTTTGGAAATACCTCCTTGAGCGGAGCACCTGTTTTCGCGAAGGGCGATAAAATCATCAGGCCGGCTGCGTCTTCTCCCAAGCCGAGTTCAATCGCGCTGCAAAGCATCCCCTCGGATTGGACGCCGCGCAGTTTGGTTTCCCGGATTTTTGTTCCGTTAGGCAAAACCGCCCCCGGCAGGGCCAGCGGCACCTTGTCGCCGACCCGATAGTTAGTCGCGCCGCAAACGATCTGGCGTTTCATCGGGGTGCCATCGTTCACCTCGCAAACACTTAAACGATCGGCGTCGGGATGGCGGGATGACGCGGTGATTTCCGCCACAATCACATTATCGATATCGGCGCCGGTATTTTCGATCGACTCGATCTCGATCCCGGCCATGGTGAGCAGATCAGTCAGCTCTTCCAGGTTCTCCGGAAGATCAACAAACTCGCGCAGCCAGCTGACCGAAAATTTCATAGGGAGCGCACGCGACTCGCGTGCCATGCTCGGCGACTCGCCGAGCACAATGAATGGTACAAGAGAGTTTCCGGCGAGTCGCCGGAAACAGCACGCGAGTCGCGTGCGCTCCCTGGAATATTAATCGTCCTCACGCGAACTGTTTCAAAAACCGCAGATCGTTCTGCGCGAAAAATCTGATGTCGGGGATGTCGAATAAGATCATTGCCAGCCGATCCATTCCCAAACCGAACGCGAACCCGGTCCATTTTTCCGGATCGTAGGCGTTGTCTTTTCGGGCAGCATTTACCTGCTCGAACACCGCCGGATGGACCATGCCCGAGCCACAAACTTCGATCCAGCGTTCGCCGCCTTTAAGCGCCTTCGATTTCACATCGATCTCGAAGCTTGGCTCAGTAAAGGGGAAATAATGCGGACGAAAACGCACCGCTGTTTCCGGTCCGAACAATTCCCGCATCAAAAACTCGAGCGTCCCTTTCAGATCACCGACACTGACGTTTTCATCCACGTATAAGC
>DATFCK010000577.1:0-4143 GCA_035253185.1 Chthoniobacterales bacterium
GACGGTCAATGTGCCGCCGGCGTTTATGATTCCGCCGCCGGCTCCGTTGGCGGCCGTGTTGTTTTGAAAGAGGCCGTTGGTGATCTGCACTATGCCGGTGTTCGTGACGAACAAGCCGGCACCTTGATCGGCGCTGTTGTCCACAAAGCGAACGTTGGTGAGCTGGGCGTTGCCATATATATAGACCGCGCCGCCGATGCTGTTGGACGCGGGGGGATTGCCTCCTTGGAAGCTAAGGTTCTTTAATTGCAACGATCCGCCGCCGGCAATCAGGTGTCGCCGCTGCGTGCCTTGCGGAATCACTAACGTGACCGGATTAGCGGGATCGCCACCATCGATGGTGATATCGCCGCCGATGATTCGCAGCGCGGTGTCTTCAATCGCACCGTTCCAGCCGTTGCTCAGCGTGATGATTTGCCCGGCGAGCGATGGAGCGAAGGTAATGGTATGCGCTCCGCCTAACGACCGGGCATAGACGAGGGCTTCACGCAGGCTGGTGCCGGTCCCGAAGTTCGGGTCGCTGGTGGAATCGAGTTCGTCCGCGGTGGTTGTGACGACGAGCGACTCGTGGAGCCCATCGAATTCGTAGGCACCGATGTCAGGGAAGTTGAATTGCGGCCGCACCACTCCGCGTTGGTCACTGCTCACCGAAACGGTTCCATGGTCGATCGCCGGACTGCCCGGAAGCAGGGCGACGGTCTGAGTGGGGCCGCCGTTGTTCGCCAGCGGACCGAGAAAGAGCTGATACCCCGGCACACCCACGATGTTGCCGTTCACCCCACTGTACCAGCCCGGGAACTGAGCATGGACACCGGTGCCGAAGAGATTGCTGCTGCTGCCGTCGCGCAGGAAACTATAAGGATAGTCTGCCGGCTCACTGGTCACGGTGTTGGTGTTACCGGCGATGATCGAGTTGATCAAAGTAGCGCCGTTATTGCTGACGCGTAAGCCGCCACCGGTATTCCGGGTGACCGTGGTGCTTCTGAGAGTGTAGAATCCATTGCAGCTCATTGCGTAGCCGCCGCTATTGTTAACGACTGTGCAATTTTCCAAAGTCGCATCGGCGAATCCGCCCGCCTGGATGATGCTGGGCCCGGAGTTGTCTCGCACCGTGCACCGATTTAAGCGCACACTTCCGCCATGGTAGACGACAGCGCCTACCCGGGTTGAGTGCCAGTTGGCGAGCGTGAGATCATTGAGCGTCAGGGTCGCGCCGCCGTAGACTTGAAATGCGCGCATGTCGGCAACTCCTGATACGAGCGAAATGCCGCTGTTGCCGCTCAAACCCAGGATGGTCATATTGCGCGTGACAACGAACGCGTTTGGGCCATCTGGCGTATTTTGGACATTGGTGCACTGGATCGTCTGCCCGGCGAGCGCGGGCGAAAAGACGATGATTTGTCCAGCCGAGCCTACCACGTTCGCATGGTTGATCGCTTCACGAAGGCTAACCCCAGTCCCCAGTGTGGGATCAGTGTCGCCGTTATCCTCGTCGGCTGCGGTGGTAACAACTGTATCGGGTTGGCTCACGGTCAGCACGAACGACTGGGTCGCTTGTCCGTAAAAATTCGAGGCGGTGAAGGTGAGCGGATACGTGCCCTGAGTGCCGGCCGCGGGCGAACCGCTTAGAATTCCGGAGGAGGAGTCGAAGGTCACGCCCGTCGGAAGCGTGCCGCTCACGGAATAGGTCGGCGGCGGCAGGGCGTTGGCGATGACTCCAAAGGTGTTCGTGATCCCAATATAAAACGTCGTCGCGTTCACGGTGGTGAACGAGGGGGGAAGCAGTCCATACTCGAACGCGCCGATGTCGGGAACGCCGTCCTGCCGCGCGACGCCGCGTTGATCGGTCGTTACCCCGGTGGGAATGCCCGCGTTGATGGCCGGACTGTTCGCCAGCAATGGCATGGTTCGCGTGGGGCCTCCGTTCGAACTCAGCGGGCCTAGGCCGGGATTCGCATTGTCGATGACGTTGTGACCACCGGTGTAGTTGCCGCTGACATTCCGCAAAAAGGCGTTTCCGCCGTTGCTCGTGCTATACCAGTAATTGAGACAGATGATCGAATTGTTAATCGTCGCCGTGCCCTGCAACGCGACCGCGGCGGCCACACTATCAGTGGGCCCGTATTGCGACACGATCGTGCAATGGTTCAAGGCGATGGTGCCGACACTGTTGATGGCTGTGCCGTCGTCGCCATAGTTTTGAGTGAACGTGCAGTTTGTTGCGGTTGCGCTCGCCTGATTGTAAAACGCGCCCCCAAATCCCTGGTGGATTTGGTTAGCGACCTGATTGCCGATGAAGGTGTTCCCGCTCAAGTTCAAAGAGCTGCCGTTATTATAAATCGCGCCGCCCGCGAAGGTGCCGGTTTTGTTGCTATCAAAGGTGGAGGTGTTCACCGCCAGCACGCCGTCGTTTCTGATCGCGCCTCCGCCAAAACCATCCGTGGCATCGTGACCCTGAAGCGGTATGCCCGGTAGTTGATTTCCGGAGAAGGTGCAGCCCGAGATCGTAGAGAGCCCGCCGGTATCCCGATTCAGGATGGCGCCTCCCGAGTTATACGCGGTGTTGTTGCTGAACGTGGTATTCGATACCGTGAGCGTGCCGGTTGCGTTATAAATCGCCCCACCACTGGTCCCGACCAGATTGTTCGAAAAAGTGCAGCCCGTCACGGTCAAGGTTCCCCTGCTGTAAATTCCCGCGCCGCGGTCAAACCCTGGAAGATGTCCCGCGCACACACCATTCTTGATGGTTGAGGAAAGCACCGTGAGAACGCCGTCGTTCAGAACGGCGCCGCCGATCCGGTCTGCGCCGCCTTGCAGGGTAAGATTCTCCAGCGTCAGATTGCCATTGGAAGTGACGTTGAAAAGGCGAAGGGGATAAACGCTTGGATCTTTGATCAGGATTACCCCGCTTCCATGGATAACGACGTTGCTGGTGACGTTGAGCGCGCTTTGCTGTGTGTCGGGAGAGTCAGTAGCTAACCCAATCTGCGTAAGGTAGATGGTCTGACCGCCCATTTCCGGTGGGAACACAATCTCGTCGTTGCCCGGAGTATTGTTGGCCGCATTGACCGCATCGCGCAGCGTCACGGTCGACGTGAGTTGGGAAACGGTAATATTGGGATTGAATCCAGCCGGATCGGTGGTGGTATTGACCGTAATGGTGGCCGCCCGGGCGACGCTGAGGGAGCATACGAGCAAGGCGATGGAGAGGAGGCGTGTTTTCATGGGAGCTATCGTCTTCAACAGGAGATGCGTGATCCGGGGACGGAAGCTGTAAGAAATCTTCGGGTCGGGCTAACGCTCTCGCGTCCTGATGCTTGCGCGGTGCGGTGGACGGCCTCGCGGGAGTTGTCTTTCGGCCGCATCTTTGCGAAGATCGACCCCGTGTTTTCCAAGGTAATCCAGGACGATGTGACTCAGGTGCTCGGCGATTGGGCAGGGGGTGACGCTGCCGCGCTCAATGAGCTGATGCCCTTGGTTTACGAGGAGCTGCGGCGCATGGCCCATCGTTGCATGGCTCAGGAACGGGGCGATCACACCCTTCAGGCCACCGCCCTGGTCAACGAAGTTTACCTGAAACTCAAGGATGGGCGCGGTCCGAACGTGCAAAATCGCGCCCACTTTTTCGCGATCGCCGCAAACATGATGCGTCGCATTCTGGTCGATTACGCGCGGCGGCATGCCACTCAGAAACGCGGGGGCGGCGCGGCTGACGTCACTCTCGATGAAGCGATGTGGATTTCGCCGGAGAAAAGCGACGAAATGCTGGCGCTAGACGAAGCGCTCAATCGATTGCAACAAGTGGACAAGCGTCGCAGCCAGATCGCCATCATGCGTTTCTTCAGCGGCCTAACGGGCGAAGAAATCGCGGAAGCACTCGGCGTTTCGGTGGAAACAGTGCACCGCGACTGGCGGCTCACTCGCGCCTGGCTGCAGCGGGAACTCACCGCGGCCGCGTAAGACTGCGCCCTGACTACTGGCTATGAGCCCGGATCGCTGGGAAAAGGTCGCGCAGATTTTTCATGCCGTGGCGGACCGTCCGCCGCAAGAACGCGCCGCTTTGCTCGATGAAAGCTGCGGGGGTGACGAGGAATTGCGGCGTGAAGTGGAGGAATTGCTCGCGTCCGACGCGACGGCCACGCC
>DATFCK010000578.1:0-12186 GCA_035253185.1 Chthoniobacterales bacterium
TTGCAGATCGAAGCGCCGTTGAGTTTGGATCATTTCGCCCGAACACACTTCGCTGGCAGTGCGGGCAATCGCGCGACTGATCTCCGGTTCATCAAAGCCCGCCGACAAATTCAAGGCATGGGCAAACAGACAATCGCCTAACAACACACTGAGTGAATTGCCCCAGCGGGCATTTACGGTGGGTTGCCCCCGGCGCCGATCCGCCTCGTCCATGATGTCGTCGTGAACCAGGGTCGCGACGTGGATCAATTCGACGATTATCGCCAGGTCGATGTGGCCGCTGTTAATTTCACCGGTGGCGCCGCCCGCCAGCAAAGCCACCATCGGTCGTAATCGTTTACCGCGGCCGCCGATGGCATACGATACGTAAGCTTCGATGCCGGGATCGAACGCTGATGCCTGTTCGACAATGCGTTTATCGACCTGTGCCAGATGCGGCGCCAACAACTTTGTTACCCGCGCAAGTCCGCTGGCCTGATCCCCGGTTTCCGACGGATCAGTTCGCTTCGGACCCGTCGGTGCGAAAGCTTCCACGAAGAAAGAATACGGGGGCGGCTAACGCATTGTCAAAGAATCACACGCCAGACGAATAAAATTTGTCACACCCGCAGGAGCCACTCTTTGGTAGCGTATTTGACTGCGGCCAGGCCGGTTGCTTGTTCGATTACTGCCGGATCTACGGTTCGATTGATTGATGTCGCCGCTAATTGCGCCGCAAACTGATCCTGAAAATCCGGGGGCAACTTGACGTTCTGAATGCTGCCCTGTTGGAGGAGCCCGGTTCGCGATCGCCTTTGAGCGGCGCCGGCCACTTTTTGGTCGGCCACCATCACATCTGACCGGATCGGATTGCCAAAACAGGCGTTGGGAAGGCGAACCGCAGGCTGCGTTTCAGGCGAGCGAGACGAGTCGCTCACCAGCCGCGCGCAAACGCCACTTTTTGCCAGCGCCCTCTGCACCGCCTGGTGAACAAAAGTGTAAACCGAAACGGGAGATTGCGGGATACCATCTGCTCCAGAAGGAATTATTAAGGCATAGGTCAGATCCGTCCCGTGAAATACGATCCCGCCGCCGGTGCATCGTCGCACAATCTCCCATTCGTTCGCGTAGGAGGCGACATCACTGTAACAGCCGAAGTAACCGAACGAAATCGCGGGATGATCCCATCGGTAGAATCGCAATCTTGGGTTGGTAGCGGTGCGCCAGAATATTTCGTCCAGCGCCATGTTCACCGGTGCCGATCGCGGCACATCGTCGTTGTACAACTCCAGCGAGCTCAGCACACAAATCAACGCGAGCCGATCTCGGCAAGAATTCTATCGACTGCCGAAACTGGGTGTGGATCGTCCACAATGGGCCGGCCGATGACCAGAAAATCGGCGCCCGCTTCAATCGCATCACTTGGAGTGGTCACCCGTTTTTGGTCGCCACTAACGGCGCCAGCCGGCCGGATTCCGGGCGTGATGATTTTTACCTGTTCGCCAAACTCGGTGCGCAATGCCGGCGCTTCCTGCGGACTGGCGACTAACGCGCGAATACCGCAACCGACGCCGAGTTTTGCCAGACGCATCACCTGGTTTGCGACTCCTTCGCTACAGCCAACCGCGCCTAACGTTTCATCGTTTTGGCTGGTCAACACGGTGACTCCCACGATAATCAAGCGATCCTCGGCCGCTTCCAGCGCTGCGCGTATCATCGGTTCCCCGCCACCCAGGTGAATCGTCATCATTTCTACGCCCAACGTTCTCGCCGACTCAACCGCGCCTTCCACGGTGTTTGGGATGTCGTGCAATTTTAGATCCAGAAAGACCTTTGCCCCGGTTGCGATAATTTTTCGCACAACTTCCGGGCCTGCGGCAGTGTAAAGCTGCAAACCAACCTTAAAGCGTGAAATCCGGGAGGCCAGCCGTTCCACCAGTCTCAGCGCTTCGTCCTCTTGAGCAACGTCGAGCGCGACAATGATTCGCTCGTTTGGTCGTGTCATATCCGTGCGGTAAGATACGCAATTTTAAGGCTAAAGTGTTAAGTTTTAAGCCTCATACGATATGGATTCTGTGACCGTTCTGGCCCCGGCAAAAATTAATTTGTCTTTGCGCATCCTGCGCCGCCGGGATGACGGTTTTCACGAAATCGAAACATTCATCACGCCGGTTTCGCTGTACGACGAATTGGAGATCGCGAAGAGATCGGACGGAATTGAATTTGAATGCGATGATTCGTCCATTCCGGCAGGCAACGAAAATCTGGTGGTGCGCGCTGCCACCGCGTTTTGCAACGCGACGAACCCGAAGGGCGGTGTTTCGATTCGGCTCCGGAAAAAAATTCCACACGGCGCCGGCTTGGGGGGAGGAAGTAGCGACGCCGCGTCCACCTTGCTGACCCTCAACCGGTTATTCGAAACAAATCTGCCGGGCGAAGCTTTGGCCAAGCTGGCGGAATCGATTGGATCGGATGTGCCGTTTTTTATTTTCGAATCGGCTGCGATGTGTCGCGGCCGCGGAGAGTTGATTTCACCCCAGCGGTTAACTGAGTCATTGCCGTTACTGTTGTTGAAGCCGGAGTTCGGGGTGTCAACGCCGTGGGCCTACTCACGGTGGCAGACTTCGACAAAAATTCCGGACATCAAATATGAACCGCAGGAATATCGCGGGCACGTATTCACAAATGATCTGGAGCGCCCGGTTTTCGAAAAATTCGTATTCCTCGCGAGAATCAAAACGTGGTTGTTAGGCCAGCCGGAAATCGCGGTCGCGTTAATGTCCGGCTCTGGATCGGCCATTTTTGCAGTTCTCCGGGATTCCACGGCAGCTGGGCGGCTGACCGAACGAGCGAAGAACGAGCTCGATCCAAATCTTTGGACCTGCGCGTGTAAAACCATTTCGCCTGGGTAGCGCACACGTTTCGTGTGTTGGTTTTGGCGTCTCGCCGAAACAGGTTCAAGTTCGTGATCGCGAGAGGCGATCACCAGCCCACGAGATGTGGGCGCTACCCCGCAAGCCCATGGCGCCGCCGTTTTCCATGATTTGATCGTCCGGTCACTCCTTGCTATGAAGATATGGTGGATTCCAAAGTCGTCGTTCGTGCTGCGGCTGGCCCAACTGTGCCCGAGCGCACGGGCAAGCAGGTCGGCGTATTTGGCACACTCTGCCGATCGTCCATAGGCCGGAAGATCATTGTCGCAATTACCGGGGTGATCCTGATTCTGTTCCTGATTGGGCATCTGATCGGGAATCTTCAGATCTTTCTGCCGCCGGAATGGATCAACAGTTATGCGCAGCATTTGCGCGACCTTGGGCCCCTGCTTTGGGTGATTCGCGGTTTTCTCCTGCTGACTGTCATTCTGCACATTTACTTTACGATTCTGTTAACGATCGAGAATCGCCGTGCCCGTCCGCAGCACTACAAGGCAAAGGAACACGTCAAAGCAACCTGGGCATCCCGCCACATGGCGATCAGCGGACTGGTTGTTCTGGCCTTCATCATTTTTCATCTGCTCCATTTCACCGCGCACAAGTTCAATCCGCAATTTCCGCTTTTGAAACATGACCCGCTAAATCGCTACGACGTGTATTCGATGATGGTTTACGGATTTCAAAACGTCTGGGTGTCCATCTTCTACATTTTTTCGCTTTTTCTGCTGACGCTTCACCTGACTCATGGTTCTTCCAGTTTTTTCCAATCGTTAGGCTTAAATAATAAACGATTGACGCCGCGGCTCGCGTTCGGTGGCCGTGTGTTCGCATGGCTATTATTCATTGGCTACACCGTAATTCCGGTCACAATCCTTCTGGGCTGGATTCGCCCGGCCCAATAACATGATCGGCTCATTAGACGCTAAAGCTCCCAGCGGACCGATCGACCAGAAATGGAAAAGTCACCGCGATCACAGCCGGCTCGTTAGCCCGAATAATCGTCGCAAATTCGATATTATCGTAGTGGGTAGCGGCCTGGCCGGGGGTTCCGCGGCGGCGACGCTGGGCGAGCTCGGTTATCGGGTGAAATGTTTTTGTTATCAGGATTCACCCCGGCGCGCTCATTCCATTGCGGCGCAGGGCGGTATCAACGCCGCGAAGAACTATCAAAACGATGGCGACAGCGTTTACCGGCTTTTCTACGACACGATTAAAGGCGGTGATTTTCGTTCGCGCGAGGCCAACGTCTATCGTCTCGCCGAAGTCAGCAACCTGATCATCGATCAATGCGTCGAGCAGGGCGTCCCATTCGCGCGAGAGTACGGCGGATTGCTGGCTAACAGATCGTTTGGGGGCGCTCAAGTGTCGCGCACCTTCTACGCCCGCGGCCAGACCGGACAGCAGTTGTTGTTAGGTTGTTACCAGGCGCTTTGCCGGCAGATCGCTGCCGGAACGGTTCAGATGTTTCCGCAAACCGAGATGCTGGATGTCGTCCTGGTAAATGGCCATGCCAAAGGCATCATCACCCGAAATTTACGCACCGGGGAAATCGCGCGCTTCGCGGGCGACGCCGTTGTTCTCGCCACTGGCGGGTATGGCAATGTGTTTTACCTCTCGACCAACGCCCGGGGATGCAATGTTACCGCAACCTATCGGGCATATAAAAAGGGGGCGCTTTTCGCCAATCCCTGTTTCACCCAGATTCATCCCACCTGCATCCCCCAAGCCGGGGATTATCAGTCGAAACTCACCTTGATGTCGGAGTCGCTGCGAAACGACGGCCGGGTCTGGGTGCCAAAGCGCAAGGAAGATTGTTCAAAGCCGCCTAACAACATCGCGGAATCAGACCGGGATTATTATCTCGAACGCAAATACCCGAGTTTCGGCAACCTCGCGCCCCGCGATATCGCGTCGCGCGCCGCCAAGGAAGTGTGCGACGAAGGACGGGGTGTCGGTCCCGGCGGGCGTGGCGTTTATCTCGATTTCGGGGATTCGATCAGGCGGCTGGGCGGAAACGTAATCAGTGAGCGTTACGGGAACTTGTTCGAGATCTACCACAAGATCACCGGTGAAGACGCGTATCACGTGCCGATGCGGATTTATCCGGCCGTCCACTACACCATGGGCGGATTGTGGGTGGACTACAATTTGATGAGCAACGTTCCCGGGCTGCATGTGATCGGCGAAGCAAACTTTTCCGATCACGGCGCGAATCGGCTCGGGGCCAGCGCCCTGATGCAGGGACTGGCCGACGGCTACTTTATTCTTCCTTATACTTTGCCTAACTACCTGGCGGGCCAGACCGGCAAACGCCCGTCCACCGACGCTCCCGAATTCACTCAGGCAGAGAACGAAGTTCGCGGCCGAATCGCAAAGCTCCTCGGCGTGAACGGTGATCGCTCGCTGGATTCCTTTCATCGTGAGCTTGGACTCCTGCTTTGGAATAAATGTGGAATGGCGCGCAACGCCGCCGGATTGAAGGAGGCGTTAGGCAAAATCCCGGAGCTGCGCGAAAAATTCTGGCGAAGTGTGCGCGTCCCGGGAATCAACGAAGATTTTAACCAATCGCTGGAGCGCGCCGGCCGGGTTGCTGATTTTCTGGAGTTCGCCGAACTGATGTGCACCGATGCCATGGAACGCGACGAATCATGCGGGGGACATTTCCGGGAGGAACATCAAACCCCGGACGGCGAAGCGAAGCGCGACGACGAGCGGTTCGCTGCGGTATTTGCCTGGGAATTCCAGGGAGCGAATGGAACGGTTAACCGGCCGAAATTAAATCGCGAACCGTTACATTTTGAAACGGTTCATTTAACCCAACGCAGCTACAAGTAATGGACACGGCACCCGTGAAAATAAAGCGAGCATGAACTTTAAGCTCAAGGTTTGGCGCCAGAGTAATCGCGAAGCGAAGGGCAAATTCGTAAACTACGACGCTACCGATATTTCGCCGGACGCTTCGATTCTCGAAATGCTTGATATCGTTAACGAAAGGTTGGTGGTGAAGGGGGAAGAACCGATCGCGTTTGATTCCGATTGTCGCGAGGGGATTTGTGGGACGTGTTCGTTAACCATCAATGGTGAAGCTCATGGAATGGATCATCCGGGCGCTACGTGTGAGCTCTACATGCGAAAGTTCAAGGATGGCGAAACGATTATGATTCAGCCTTTCCGGGCACGATCATTTCCGATCATCAAGGATTTGGTGGTTGATCGCAGTGCCCTCGACCGGATCGTCCAGGCCGGCGGTTTTATTTCGGCGCGGGCCGGCGCGGCGCCGGAGGCGAACTCGATTCCGGTGCCGAAACATCATGCCGATGTCGCAATGGAAGCGGCCGCGTGTATCGGCTGCGGCGCATGTGCTGCGGCCTGTCCGAATGCGTCGGCAATGTTATTTACGGCGGCGAAAGTTTCGCATTTGGCTTTTCTTCCACAGGGAAATCCCGAACGCGCTACTCGGGTGTTGAAGATGGTGAACGCGATGGACGCCGAAGGTTTCGGCAACTGCACCAACACCTATGAATGCGAAGCAGTCTGTCCCGCGGAAATCAGCGCGAGTTTCATTGCCAAGCTGAACCGCGAATATACTCGAGCCGTTTTATTGAGTCGCGCGGGCGAGTAATCCCGGCGGGTCGAACAAATTCGCCGAACTCATCATCCGCATTCGATCAGGCGATCATTTGCTTCCCGGTTTCACCGCCGGAATTCCGGCTAAATCGGCCGGGATTTGATCGGCCGGGAATGTTTCCACATTCATTTCCACCAGACTAACGAATGGACAGCCGAAATCCGCATGTTCGCCGCCGCTCCGATCCACGATCACCCCCACGGCGGCGACCATTCCGCCGTAACCTCTCACAATGTCGATCGTTTCCTGCACTCGACCGCCACGGGTAACGACATCTTCGGCGATAACGAAACGTTCCCCCGGATAAATTTTGAATCCGCGTCGAAGAACCAGGCCGCCCTGATCTTTTTCGACGAAGATGTGGCGTTTGCCTAACGATCGGCCCACTTCCTGTCCCACGATGATCCCGCCCAGGGCAGGGGAGATCACTGCGTCACAATGGTATTCACGAAGTTTATCGGCCAGCCGGCCGCAAACGTCGGCCGCGATGTCGGTATGCTGAAGAAGCAAGGCACACTGAAAGAATTGCCGGCTGTGCAGGCCGGATCGAAGAATGAAATGACCGTCCAGCAGCGCTCCGGTTCTCCGGAATAGCGACAGCAGTTCTTCAGTCATTGGCTAGGCATGTTCGTTTTCCGGGAGCGCACGCGACCTCGCGTGCACATTTCGGCGACTCGCCGAAACCGGAAAAGCACGACGGCGGGTCGCCGTCGGCAGCACGCGAGTCGCGTGCGCTCCCAAGATCGCGATCATCCCGAAGTATCACTGGCCACTCCGCCGCCAGCAGCGGCTCCGGCCACCGCGATCACTTCAATTTCCACCCGGGCGCCTTTCGGCAGCCCCGCCACCTGGACAGTCGACCGCGCCGGCGGCTGTTGGCTGAAATAGGAACCGTAAATTTCGTTCACCTTCTGGAAATCGCCGAGATCCATCAGGAAAATCGTGGTTTTAACGATGTTGGCAAAGCCCAATCCTTCGGCTTTCAGCACCGCCGTGATGTTGTCCAGGACCCGCCGCGTTTGCACCTCGATGCCGCCGGTCACGATCTCCCCGGATTTAGGGTCCAACGGAATTTGCCCCGCACAATAGATCGTATCGCCAACCCGCACCGCCTGCGAGTAAGGACCCAGCGCGGCCGGCGCTTCAGACGTCGAGATGATTTTCTTCATGCCCGGAGAATAGACGGCCGCGCCGGAGGTGCAATTCCAACCGACCGGGTCGGAAGCCGTTGGTCGGAGGATTTGGCCGCTTAGTCCCTGGCGCGGAAGCTCCAAAACTCGAGCAACCAATTCCAGGGCGGATCCAATTTGGTGCTTGAACATGGGTGTTTCCCTGGTGCTTGGAGCTTGGGTTTTGGTGCTTACGGCCGACCGGCACGTCGTCGCTCGCGACCGGCGCCACCTACCGTATAATGAATCTGGCGCCACGAAGGCTCTGTAGGGCCGTCCCGGCACGAAGTCTGCAGCGGCGTTGCGACCGGCGGCAATCTCGCCGATATTCCCTGTTCACATGGTAGGCTGGATTCTAAAGAAAATTCTCGGTAACAAGAACACCCGCGAGCTTCGGCGGCTCGCCCCGGTGGTCCGTCGCATCAACGAATTGGACGAACAGTTTAAGTCGTTATCGGACGACGAACTGCGAGCTAAAACCGCCGGCTGGAAAGAGGAGCTGGGCAAGATCTCTGACCGGGCGGAGCAGTGGCGTCGGTTGGAGGAAATTCTGCCCGAAGCTTTTGCGGTAGTGAAAAATGGCGCCCGGCGGCTGACTGAACGCAATCTTGAATTCAGCGTGTGCGACCAGCCGATGACCTGGAACATGGTCCATTTCGATGTGCAACTGGTTGGCGGGAT
Source organism: Chthoniobacterales bacterium (assembly GCA_035253185.1). Classification (GTDB taxonomy): domain Bacteria; phylum Verrucomicrobiota; class Verrucomicrobiia; order Chthoniobacterales; family UBA10450; genus DATFCK01. The sequence continues at coordinate 8,391 of DATFCK010000578.1, forward strand.
GGTTCTTCACCGCGGGCGCATCGCCGAAATGGCTACCGGCGAAGGAAAGACATTGGTTGCCACTTTGCCGCTGTATTTGAACGCCCTAACCGGTCGAGGGGCGCATTTGGTTACGGTTAACGATTACCTGGCGCGCCGCGACGCGGAATGGATGGGGCAGCTTTACAATTTCCTTGGTCTCACCGTCGGCTGCATCCAACACGATCAGCCCCCGGAGGTTCGTCGCGAGCAATATGCGATGGATATCACTTACGGTACCAACAGCGAATTTGGATTCGATTATTTGCGCGACAACGGGATGGCCACCACCCGAGATCAGCAGGTCCAGCGCGGTTACCACTACGCTATCGTCGACGAAGTGGACTCGATCTTGATCGACGAAGCGCGCACGCCGCTGATCATCAGCGGGCCGGCCACGGTTTCGACCCATCAGTACGACAAATGGAAGCCGTTAGTCGAACAGCTGGTGCGCAAACAAAACATGTTGTGCAACCGCATCGCCAGCGAAGCAATGGAGGCATTCGCGAAGGCGGAATCGGACCCGAAAAACGCCGCGGAACACATGGCCAACGGTGGCCTGCTCATGTTCAAGGTCAAACTCGGCCAGCCGCGCAATAAGCAGTTGCTGCGCATGATGGAAGATCCCGACAAGCGTCGGGCAATCGACAAGGCTGAGCTTTCGTTCTACAGCGACACTCGCAAGGAAGAGTTGTTTGCGCTGAAGGAAGAAATGTTCTTCACCATCGACGAAAAGTCTAACGAAGCGGATCTATCGGAGCAGGGCCGCTCATTTCTGAATCCGGATGATCCCAATGCCTTCGTGCTGCCGGATTTGATCAGCGAATTTACCGAGATCGATCTCGATTCCTCGCTGCCCGCTGAACAGAAGGACAAGAAGAAGGCGGAACGGCAGCATCACTGCGACGCCCAGGGCGAGCGTATCCACAATATCTCGCAGTTACTCCGCGCTTACTGCCTGTTCGAAAAGGACGTCCAGTACGTGGTCGAAGAAAACAAAGTCGTTATCGTGGATGAATATACCGGCCGCAAAATGCCCGGCCGCCGCTGGAGCGATGGTCTGCACCAGGCGGTTGAAGCCAAAGAAGGCGTCCAGATCGACCGCGAAACGCAAACCCTGGCGACCATTACCATCCAAAATTATTTCCGGTTGTACGAAAAGTTAGGCGGCATGACTGGCACCGCCGAGACCGAAGCGGCCGAGTTTCACGACATTTACAAACTGGATGTGAACGTGATTCCGACTAACCGGCCGGTGCAGCGAGTGGATGCCAACGATCGGATCTACAAGACGCGCCGGGAGAAATACAACGCCGTCATTAACGACATCAAAGAACATCACGCCAAGAATCAGCCGGTCCTGGTCGGCACGGTGAGCGTGGAAGCTTCCGAGTTGCTAAGCCGCATGCTGAAGCGGGAAAAGATTCCGCACAACGTGTTGAACGCGAAATACCACATGCAGGAAGCCGAGATTGTGGCGCGGGCGGGCCAGCCGGGCACAGTCACGATTTCGACTAACATGGCCGGCCGCGGCACCGACATTAAGCTGGGAGCGGGCGTGACCGAGGTCGGCGGGCTATATGTGCTCGGCACCGAACGCCACGAGGCGCGACGCATCGACCGGCAGCTTCGCGGCCGTTGTGCTCGGCAGGGTGATCCCGGGGCGTCACGGTTTTACGTCAGTTTTGAAGATGATTTGATGCGCAACTTCGGCGCGGCTGATCGGATGACCAAGATCATGGAACGATTCGGCCTCGAAGAAGGACAGGAGCTGGAACATCCCTGGTTGAACAAGTCGGTCGAGACGGCGCAAAAACGTGTGGAACAGCGCAATTATCTGATGCGCAAACGGACGCTCGATTTCGACGACGTGATGAACAATCAGCGCGAGGTCATTTACACCTGGCGGAACGAGATCATGGACGCGGAAGAACCGCGAACGATGATCTACGAAGTCATCGACGAAGCAATCCCCGGGAAAGTGGAAGAGCATCTTGGTGACGCCGAAGAGCCTAACTATGCCGGGCTGATCAACTGGGTTAACACCACCTTCCCGTTAGGCTTGAACAAGGAAAAGGCTCAGTTCGAAACCCGGACCCCGGAAGAGAATGGAAAATTCCTGATCGGGCGGGTCAAGGAAGCCTACGAGCGCAAATCGAGCCACGAAGAACCGAGCGCGGTTAAAAGTCTGGAACGTTACATCATTTTGAACGCGATTGATCGGCTCTGGCAGGAACATTTGTATGCCATGGACGCGCTGCGCGAAGGCGTTTATCTGCGCAGTTACGCGCAAAAGGATCCGTTAATCGAGTACAAGACCGAAGCCTACGACATGTTCGTTGAGCTGATGGCGAACATTAAGAACGAAGTGCTGCATAATCTCTTCCGCAGCACATCGAACCTCCAGGCATTCGAAAACTTCCTGGCCAGTCTTCCGCAGTTCCTGCTCAAGGAACAAGGTCCATCTCCGGAAGGTCCAACCGCTCCACAACGAACCTTGCGACCGCAGCCGGCAATGGCGGCGGCCATGGGCGGAGGGAGTGGAAACGGCGACGGCGCGGATGAGGTTACGATCGATCTACCGGTTAAACGCTCGTTACCGAAAGTCGGCCGGAACGAGCCCTGCCCCTGCGGCAGCGGAAAGAAATACAAGAATTGCTGCGGGCGCGTGGCCTAACGAAGACGCGAAGCGCGTTGAGAGTTGAGGGTTGAGGGTTGAGAGTAGGGGAAACTTACCGCGCTTCCGTTTTGGAGTGCGGCGATTCCTCGCCGCTTTGGATTGGCTGCGCGTCGGTAGCGGCGGTTGACCGAACCCTCATGGATACGGTGGACCCGGGGGCCTCGAGCGTTTGGTAGCGGCGGTTCACCGAACCGCCATGGCAACGTCGTTACGGGCTGAACCACCATGGCGATTGAGGTCAATCGCCGCTACCTCACCCGCCATACGCCGATTTAACGCTTCAACGATTTAACGGTTTAACGATTTAGCGTCCGCGTCAGCCAGCTTCGTAGGTCGTAATCTCGAGCTCGTGCCCGTCCGGGTCAGAGAAATAAATCGAGTGCGAGATTTTGTGATCCTGGAATTCGAATTCGATTCCGCGCTCTTTTAATTCCTTTTGGGCGCTTAGAAATTCGGATCGGCTGGCCCGAAATGCGAAGTGTAAAATCCGGATTGGCGGGCGCGACGTTGATTCTGATTCCTTCTTGTAGCGGATCGGGAACAGCGCAATCGCGGCGTCGTTTTTGCCCACGAAGACCGGATAACCTTCCCAGACATCGTCATGCTGGCGCTCGAACCCGAGCACGTCGGAATACCATTTCGCCGATGCGTCAACGTCACGCACCGACAGTGCAACGTGATCAATCGCCTGCAGATTCATTACGGGGCAGATTAGCTCATTTACCATTTCGCGCGAAGCGCTTTGGAGTGCGCCGCGTCCCCGCGCCGCTTTTAATTGACTGGTATTGGTCTCACTCGGCCCGAAAGCGGCGCAGCAGCGCGGCACTCCAAACCTCTAGCCACAGATTAACACGGAATTTCACAGATTCCGGAATTCTAGAGACTACTCTTTCTGTGTCTGCTTTGAGGTAACCTCAAGCGATTCGATGCCGCACTCACATAGCTATGTCATCCCGACCGAAGTGGAGGGATCCCTCAAATGCCGGGGACGTCACACAAGTAGGTGAGATCCCTCGACTACGCTCGGGATGACAGCTTTAAAATGCTGAGTTCCTGTTCAGAAATCTGTGTAAATCTGTGTGAATCTGTGGCGAAAAA
>DATFCK010000579.1:0-9737 GCA_035253185.1 Chthoniobacterales bacterium
AGCGGCAGGCTGCCGGTCCGGCGGCGGTCCGGCGGAAGCACCAAATCCCAACCTCCAAGCACCAGGGAAGCTCTAATATTCGGCGCAAGCCCCAAGCACCAATAACCAAACTCCAGGGAAGCACCAATACTCAAACTTCAATGCGCGCGGAAGACTGCGGTTTGTTTATGATACGCGCGCCGTAACCGCTACTCGCGTTGAACCGCTCCAGCCTCCAACGCTCGCGTTGTGTCAGGTTTGGAGTTTGAAGCTTGAAGTTTCTCTGGTGCTTGGAGCTTGGGATTTGGAGCTTGCGACCGCTCCAATGGCAGAATTAACCCCCGAGGCAGACCAACCCGAAAGATCAGTTATGCAAACTATTCGCGAACCGCGGTCGCCTGTTTGCCTTTTCGGCTCCGCAGATAATTCAACTTGGCGCGTCGCGCGGTGCCCTGTTTTTCAACTTCCACCTTGGCAATTCGAGGCGAATGAACCGGGAAAACGCGTTCCACTCCTTCGCCGTAAGAGATGCGACGAACCGTGAACGTTTCATTGAGGCCGCGTCCCTTTCGCCCAATCACGATGCCGGCGAAAATCTGGATACGCTCCTTATCGCCTTCGACCACGCGGGTGTGCACGCGAACGCTATCGCCGACCGAAAATTTCCCGGGCTCGGCTTTGTGTTGCTCTTTTTCAATGACGTCGATTAGGCGATTCATAACAATAATCCTTTCAAAGGCTTAGCCGTGCGATCCGATGAAGAGATCGGTCACAGGTTCCCGTGAAAACGGGGCAGCATTGTCATTCGGGAGAGGGCGAAAATCAAATGGAAAGGGGGCATTTACCTCACCACGAGGAGAAAAAGATCTTCGGCTGGAGGCCGGGAATATGCGCCCGGCGGGGGTCGAACCCACAACCTTTGGCTCCGGAGGCCAACGCTCTATCCAGTTGAGCTACGGGCGCAGTGAACCCCGATAAAGCCACAGATTGGCGAGGATTTCCACCGATTTAAACCTCAGAAGCTGACTGGGGACCGGTCACGCTTTCTTGAGCGGTGATTGCTGGAACCGAGCTTTGGTTTGAGTGGAGTGAACAAGCCATTGACCCGCTTCGGCGGCTAATTGGCTGGCGTTTTCAAGTCCCAGTTTCTCTTTGATCCGAGCGCGATACGTATCCACGGTTGCGGCGCTCAACCCGAGAGTTTTCGCGACTTCGGCAGTGGTCCGGCCTTTTCCGATTAGCTCGAAAACTTCAAGTTCGCGATCGGTTAGGCATGAAATCCCGGTATTGGGGGCGCTTCGCGTACCAAGCCGATTGAGGATTTTGGAGGCGACGTGGGTAGCCAGGTAGACTTCTCCGGAAAGCACATGTCGGATCGCCCTAATAATATCAGCCGATGCGGCGTGTTTCGTAATGTAACCCTGAGCGCCGGCTTGCAGCGCCCGCTCGGCATAAACCATTTCATCGTGCATTGACAAAACCAGCACCGGAACCTTGGTGTCACTTGCGCGAAGATCTTTGATTAGTTCAAGGCCGCTCGAGCCTTGCAGACTGATATCTACGATAATGGCATCGGGTTTCTTCGCACTGATGAGCGTTAGTGCTTCCCGGATATTGTCCGCTTCGCCGCACACCGCGATATCCGGCTCCTTACTAATGAGTTCGGACAATCGTTCGCGGACCATTGGATGATCGTCAACGATTACCAGCGTTGCTTTCGCTGAAACAGCGGAATTGCTCATTCGGGTTGTCGAGGAATGCGGCATGAGATGGCGGTTCCGTTCCCTGGGGTTGAGTAAATGTCGAGCTCTCCACGCATGCAACGGGTCCGATAACGCATCGTTTTCAGACCGAGACCGTAGACATCCGGCCGGCCAGCGTCGAAGCCAAGCCCGTCGTCTATGACCTGTAAATGAGCCATTTGATCGTCTGTTTGCAGCTCCACGCTGATACGTTGCGCTTTGCCATGCCGGACCGAATTGTTGATGGATTCCTGCGCTATTCGATACAGATGATTGGCGACCGAATGATCGAATGTTTCGGATTCGCTGGGCCCGCGAAAAAGGCAGTCCACATCGAGCAGGTGATTGGCGCTGGCGACCAATTCCTCCAATGCCAGGACAAGGCCAAGACTATCGATTTGCGCCGGGATCAGTCCACGGGCAAGGTCGCGGGTTTGAGCGGCGGCTTCATTCAAGCGAGTTGCCAGATCGTTAGCCATCGATGCTTCCGCTATATTACCGGCGGCCAGAAGATCCTTTTGCAACGAGGAAGCGGAATAGCCGAGGGCGACTAACGACTGACAGATTCCATCGTGCAAATCGCGTCCAATACAGCGCTGTTGTTCCTCGCTGATACTCACAATTTCCTGTTCCAGCTTCTGTGAAAGTTCAAGGAGCCGGATCCGGGCCTTGCTCGACTCGTAATAGGCCTTAATCAGCGCGCCGGTAATTGCGGAAAACAGGAAGAAACTAAATCGAACCGAAGTTTCCCATGTCTGAAGCGCCACCGACGAATAGACATGATGCGATAACTGATCAGCCCACCACCAGGTGATGCCGCAAATCAATGCCATCAGAATGGCGGATCTTTTATCGACATACCACGCGACCGCCACAACCGGAATGCCGTAGAAAATGAACATGCTGACCTTGTAACCGGTCTCGATATCGATGAGTCCGAGGACCGCGACCGCGGCGAGAGCAGCGGTAAGAGCAACCGGTTTCGGAATGGTGCGTTCCCAGAAGGGCACGGGGTTCATGGTCGCGAAGGGACGCAGCAATTCTTCCGCCACCGCGGTCAGCCTTGGACCGGCCTCGGCTGACTTAGCGGTGGCAGTCACCTCAAATTAGGGGGGCCGAAACGAATTAGTAATGTCCGTAGGGGCTCCAGAAGCTGGCGTCAGCTACATCGGATAGAGCCGCCCATGATGAGGCCGAAACCTTCGGCAGAGAATCGACCGCCTGGGCGCCGTAGGTATTGCCCAGAACATCTTTTCCGGTCGTCCACAGCGTGCTGTTCTTCTTCAGGTAATTAGTCCAGTCGGTGACCGCGACGGTTGCGCCGGTGGCCTTATTTGTCTCGATTGCGTACTGGTCGACCGCGGCGTCGATCAGACGCAGGTCATTAAGGATACGCGCAGCTTGCGCTCGTTTACGGGCCCGGATGAATCCGGGAACGGCGATGGAAGCCAGGAGGGCGATGATAGCCACCACGATCATGATTTCCACGAGAGTGAAGGCTCCTTTGTTGGTGCGTTGGGAACTTATATGATTCATAATTGCGGCTGCTAAAATCAGCAGAACCAACGCCGCCCGATTGAGACACGCGCCAGACTTTCGTTGTGGTGGCAGCCAGTACAAGCCCGCCGGAGAGGATGGATAGCCCGGTCGCCTAACGGGTTAGTGTTTAAGCGAGCAAGGCGACGATGAAGCGCTGACTGTTATAAGCAGCCAGCCGCCACTTTCACTCCGCGCCGTTCGTGACCACAACGTGGAGGAACACCGGCGAAACGGAGCCGTTGCCGCTGATCGGCTGCAGGCCGCGATAAACGACGTCCTGGACATTTGGATCGGCGGTTGGCGTTGCTGATACTTCTTCGACGTTGTTAGTCCAATTAACCAGATCGTTCGAAATTTCGATTGCGTAAGTCAGATTGGGCGCGTCGGTGCGGCGATGAAACGAGATTACCGGATAATTTTTCAGAACGTTGCCCTCATCCGGATCGGGAAATTGCATCTGTCCAATCAGAGGAAGCATGCCCGGATCGGATTGGAATGGATTTCCGTTGAACGCGAACTCGAGAAGATTCGTTAGGCCGTCCTTCTCGATATCGCTGGTCGGCGAGGCAGCCGCGCCGGTAAAGCTGGGAAACTGATTCGCCCAAGCCTGGCTGTATGGGGTATCGTCGTGGATTGTAATCGATGCTGTATTTGAGCCGCCCACGAAATATCCGGAGCCGGGCTGGAGGGTGAAAATCACGTTTTCATCAAATTCGGTCGGGTTGGAATCCGTCACCGGCGTAAACGTCAGCACCGCGCTGGTTGCGCCGGCCGGAATCGTCACCACTCCGGACGCAGAGTTGCCGGAAACGGTGTAATCATTGCCGGCCGAGCCCGGAGCGGTGGCGGTTCCGCTCAGTTGATAGTGCACCGGCAAGCCGCCGGCACCCGCCGAGAAAGATGAACTGACCGTGATGGTGACCGGTTGCGATCCATGTTCGTAAGCATCAGTCGTATTAATCACGGCATTAACAGTCGAGGTTTGCGTGGCCATGATCACGAGATCGTCGATGCGATTATTCGGCGCAGTTCCGCTGGAACCATCGAGGGTGTAACGCAGCCGCACGGAGTTTGCATTGTTCAGGCCGGTCTGGGCGGTGAAATCAACCATCTTGTTGCTCCAATTCGTGCTGATGGTGGCAGTATTAACGCCCGGCAAAGTGGTGAAAGCGCCGCCATTCACGCTCCACGACCATAACCCGCTGGTATAACCAGTAGTGGTCCCCCGGGTGGCGAAACTCACTTTTAGCGCGCTATATCCAGTCATCGAGAACGGGATCTCGATGTAGGTTCCGTTCCCGCCAGTGCCCACCAGAGCGAGAGCCTGATCGGGCGAGTCGCCGTCGCCGTTGAAGTTATCGAAGGTTCCGCCCCATCCGGTTAGGTCAATTGAACTGATGCCGGTGCTGGATGGTATGGGGGTCGGATAAGGAACGGCATCGAAGTTCCACGACGCGATTGTTCCCGGCCCTGGTGGAGGCGGAATTGTCAGAACCAGGCTCAACGCGATGTTTCCGGATAGGCCGTCCAAGCCGTCGACCGCGATATGGTAGGTAACTCCGGCGGTGACCGCAAAGGCAACTCGGCTGGTGGTGCTGGCCCCGTTATTGTTATTGCTGGCGACAGTCGTTAGGGCATTCACCGCGGTACCGGTATATACACCGAGCAAGGTGTCGAAATTACTGCCATTGGTGTCGATCACCAGGTTACCGGATGAGGGCGCGGTCCATTTCCACCAGACTGATTTTCCGCCGGCGTTGCCGGCATGGTTTGGTTCACCGCTTTCCTTGGTCCCGTTTACATTCGTTCCGGTGCCGGACGGAGTGGGTCCGGTTAGTGCGGCGGCGGATGCGAGATTATCGTTAGGCGGAGGCACCGTGACCAGCGGCGTCGCCAGCCAGATCGACGCGTTGATGATCAGCTGTCCGTTGTCGCCGCTGGCAGAGTCCCAACCGTTAAACAGCGTGTTGCCTGGCGCGCCGGTGCCGTCATCGGTCGGAGAACTGTCGCCAAGCGCGACGAACTTGCCGGATCCAAATGTTCCGTAAGCCACCATCACGGCGTCGCTGCCGCGAGTTGAATTCCTCCACACCGCGCCGCGCACACTGGCATTTTTGGTGATATCGATTGTTAGCAATGACCCCTCGACGTAATTGAATTGGGTCACTGTGCCTGCCGGTCCGTGGGTGATCGGATTTGAAACTGTCGCATCGACGGATTCGTTCGATGGCGAAACCTTGTCGCCGTTGAACACAACTCCGAAGGGTGCTTTTTGAACCGTATTATTCGCGAATAGATCGTTCCAAACGTCAACCGAGTCTTTTCCATCACCGTTGCGGTCTGAATCGCCATGGTTCGCAACCATGAACAAACCGCCGCCATTTTTAACGAAGTTAACAATCGCGGTTTTCTCGGCGGCGTTAAAAACGCGGTTAGGCTCATCGACTACAAAAACCTGATAATTCGATAGATCCTGCGCGCCGGCGCTTCCATATGTAATCGTGATGCCGTTCGGAAGTGTCTCAACATGATGCCCGCGTTTCACAAGATCGATGCCCCAAGCTGAGATCGCTCCTGTCCAAAACGTTTCGCCGGTTGAACCGGTCACGGTCGCTTGATCCGGCGTGGGGAACCGCTGCGGGGATGCATCCTGATCAATTACCCAATCGGCGTTTCCAGCGGTCTCAGAATGGCTGGCATCAAATAGAAACGACGCGGCCCAACCAGTGGAACTACCCAGCGCCAGAATCAGCACTGCACCGAAGCGCAGGATCGCTCCAACGCGCAGCGCACCGGTTTGTTGTCGTTCTGGGGAGGGGTTCACTATTATGATCGGTCGCCGCCTTTCGGCTGCAGCCGATTAACTTTCACGCGAGCACTTACTGTTTGCCGCGATGAGATCCTTCAACGCCGGAGTTCTGTTCCGCGCGTCTTTTTTTGGTTTAGCGTTCAGCCCAGGGCTTCGATCCGGCCCAGCAAATCTTTCTTGCTGGTCATGCCGGTCACCTGGTCACGGAGCTGACCGTTTTTAAAAAAAAGCAACGATGGGATGGCCCGGATGTTATATTTGAACGACAGGCTCTGGTTTTCATCCACGTTCACCTTTGCGACTTTGACCGTCGCCGCGTTTTCCTTGGCGATCTCATCCAAAAGTGGGGCGATCATTTTGCACGGGCCACACCATTCCGCCCAAAAATCCACGATGACCGGTTTTTCGCTCTGATTGATTTCCCGATCGAAATTCGATTCGTCTAATTTAATAGTCGCTGAATTATCCATTCTTAAACATAGGTCCAAATCGCAGAATTTAAAACCGGTCGAGGCAGGAAATCGGACGGCTGAGCCGACGAAATTGGATCGCAGACGAAAGCAGTGTTGCCGCTCAGATCAACTGAAATAATTCCAGATCTGGACGAGCAACACGATCGCTGAAACACCGAGTAATCCCCAACAAAGCGTCATCGGAATAGAATCTTCTACCGGCTCTAATGGTACCGGAGCAGGCACAGGTGCCGCGGCCACTTTGATGGGGCTAACCGGTGCCACCGGTTCCGGCATCGTGCTCAACGGCTGGGTTTTCTTCATTTGGACGGGCCCGCCGGCCGGTTTGGCTGGCGGGTCGGGCAAGACAGTTATCCGCGCGGTCTCCTTCTTCGGGCCTGGGCTGGAGGCTATGGGACGCGGCGGCGGCGGGGGCGGGGAAGCGGCTGACGGGGGAGGCGTTTTTGGCATCAACGGCGCGGCAGGAGGCAACGCACCACCGCCCGGGGCGACGGGCTTGCCTTTGAACAACGGCGGTGGTGTTACGGGTTTGGATGGTGCGGGAGGGACGGGGGCGTGAGCCATGGGAGGCCGGGCTGCCGCGCCTGCGCCTGGAGGACGCATCGGAGCGGGACGAGGCGGCGGTGGGGCGCCGTTGCCCGGTGGCCGCGCCGGCATGTTGATCCGAACGGTTTCCCGGCCAGGCGCCTGGGCCCCTGGTGCGGGAGCGCTCGGCCTCGGCGGCAGAGTGATTCTGACTGTTTCTTTCTTCGGTTCCGGTGAATCAGCCATTCAATAGTGCCCTGATCGGATTCTTAATAAAATGACTGAAAAGGCATCCTTTGTCACTCCTAAACGTAGGCGTTTTTGAGGTCAACAGAAAGAGGCATCCAGCTGCTTGGTCCGCTCGGCCGTGGCCCCAAAGCTATCTCAAGCCAGTAAATCGTAGCCGCGAGTGCCGGTAATTTTGCGGGTCGTAAATTTTCCGACAGCTGCCGGTTCGCTCAAAATGACGCGGGTATCTACGTCGGGCGCGTCTTGCTCTGAGCGCGCGATGAACGGTTCATCGACTAACAATTTCAACTCACGTCCGACTTTTTCGTGCGCCTGCTCAAACGCGATGCGCTGTTGCAAAGCCATCGCGCGACGATACCGCGCATTCTTGGTTCGCTGATCGATTTGATTCGGCATCTTGGCCGCCCGCGAACCTTCCTCCTGTGAATATTTGAAAATACCGAGCCGATCGAACCGGGCGCGTTCGATGAACCCAAGCAACGTCTCGAATTCCTGATCGGTTTCGCCCGGAAATCCCACGATGAAGGTCGTGCGCAACGCCACCCCGGGAATGGTAGCGCGGAGGCTCTGGATGAGGTCTTCGATGTGAGCGCGGGAAGTTTCGCGGCGCATCCGGCCTAACATTGATTCATCGATATGTTGGAGCGGCATGTCAATGTAACGCGCCACTTTGCGACACTGGGCAATTGTCGCCATTAACTCGTGACTCCAGTGCGCCGGATGGGTGTACAACAGCCGCACCCAGAAATCGCCCTCGATTTGTTCGATCTCCTGCAGCAGCGCGGTCAGGGTTGGTCCACGCGATGAGTCCACCGGCTGCCGCGGGCCGGCTTTTTGCGACCACAAATCCATTCCATAATAGGTCGTGTCCTGGCTGATCAGATTGATCTCGCGGACGCCTTCAGCCACCAGTGCCCGAATTTCCGAAAGGATCGAAGCGGGTGAGCGGCTCCGATGTTTGCCGCGCATGTGCGGGATCACACAGAACGTGCAGGGATGGTTACATCCTTCAGCGATCTTCAGGTAGGCCGAATGGGAAGGCGTAAGCCGGAATCGCGGTGTGTCGTAATCCGGAATATACGTCGGCCGTGTGTGCTGAAAGGTCAGATCGAGCACCTCTGAATGCGGCGTTTGGCGTTCGGCGTTCGATGTTCGGCGTTCGCTTAAAAGCTTCTCGACTATGCCTCCAAGTTCTTTGACCTGATCGAGTCCAATGAATTCATCCACTTCCGGAATTTCCTGACGGAGTTGGTCGGCATAGCGCTGCGACATGCAACCGCTAACTATCAGTTTCTGGTTAGGCCGCGCCGCTCGACGTTGCTGGTCCGCCTGAAGAATGGCCTCGATTGATTCTTCTTTGGCAGCATCAATAAACGCGCAGGTGTTGATCACCAGCACGTCCGCTTCGGTCGCGTTTGCCGTCACCTCCATCCCGTGCGCTTTCACGCTGCCGAGCATGATTTCGGCATCCACCAAATTCTTGGCGCAACCGAGATTCACCATTCCTACGCGGACGGGAATCGGAGTTTCGGTAGATGGCATGACGGATTGTGTTTGCGAACTCACGGCGGAAGACGGCCCAGATGCCTAACTATTCCACACTGACGTCGGAATCCTCACCCTCGATCGATTTGCCGTTCTTCTTAATCTGGACGGCCTCCCGATCAAGCACCCGGACGCTGACCCGCTGACCGCGGAATTCCAGCGTTCCGTCGCTTGGCGATACCCAACGTTCGAATGCCGGAACCGTTTGCTCATTGTCGATTACCACCTTGATGTAGGTCTTTTTGAGGGGTCGAATGGCGATCCGATTCGGCCCGGCAGGTTCGGCCGCCTTATTAAGATCTTCGGCTCGCACCGGTTCGGCCCGGCGGACCTCCGGTTCGGCTGGAGCGGAAGCCGGCGATGCTGCCGGCGGCGAAGCGGCCGCGACAGCCGGAGTTGGCGCATCAACCGGAGGAGCTGATGCCGCTGCCGCTGGAGTGGAAGCCGGCGGTGGTGCCGGAGTAGAAGCTGCTACTTTGCGATCCGGTGGGGATTGCGCCGGAATTGGAGCAGTGGCCGTATACGGACCCGATGAGGTGGTGGTTGGCCGGGCTGGCGTTTGGACCACGGCCGGCGCTTTTTGCGTTTGGGGCGCCAACCGCCGCAAATTCACCAGCAGCTTGCCGATCCAGAATCCGGCCGCGATTACGACCAGGCCGATGATGAGCGGCAGTAGCGACGGCCGAGACCCATTGGAGCTGCTGCTGCGAGATGGCGCGGCCGGCCTGCTTGGTCTACGCCTAACCACTGGCGCGCGCACCGGGGCCGGGGCAGGTTCCTCTTGAAGGTAGGAATAACCGTCCACGGTTACATGCTCGGAGGTTTCGAAAGCCTCCAAATACGGCCCCACATCTACGTCCAGGAATTTCCCATAAA
>DATFCK010000580.1:0-4843 GCA_035253185.1 Chthoniobacterales bacterium
ATAACAGGCGAGAATCGCCGCCGGCTGGCCATTCAGCCGGCCCTTGATGTTATAGGTTTGCGCGCCCAGATCGATCCGGGCGATATCCTTCACTCTGACGAAGGAGCCATCGGTATTCGCCCTAACGACGATCTCGCCGAATTCCTCCGGTGTTTGCAAACGCCCCTGGGCGCGAACGGTGTAAGTGAATTTCTGTCCGCTTGGAATCGGTTCGCTTCCGACCTGACCGGCCGGATTCACCGTGTTTTGGCTCCGCACCGCCGTAATAATGTCCGGAACCGTGATGCCAAGCTTGGCCAGTTGATCCGGCTTGACCCATAATCGCATCGCGTATTGGCCGGCACCGAAGACCTGGACGTTTCCGATGCCGGGGACGCGGGTGAGCTGGTCGTACAAATTAATGTAACCGTAATTAGCCAGAAAAATTCCGTCGTAGCTGCCTTTGGGCGAATACAACGAGATCAACATCAGGGGCGCGGTGGTCGATTTTTTCACGGTCACGCCGTAGTTGTTTACGTCCTGGGGCAATTGCGATTGCGCCTGTGCTACCCGCAGCTGGGTCAGGACCTGATCGATGTTCGGGTCCGTGGCGACGTCGAAATTGACGATTAACCGAATGTCGCCGCTGTTGGAGTTGATCGAATACATGTAATTCATGTTATCGACACCACTCATCTGTTGCTCGATAGGCGCGGCAACCGATTGCTCGATCGTTAGGGCATCCGCTCCAGTGTAGTGGGTTTGCACTTGAATCTCCGGCGGCGCGATTTGCGGGTATTGTGCGATCGGCAAACCAAGAATGCAGACGCCACCGATCAGGGTCATTAATATCGCGATTACAATCGCGACAATTGGCCGCCTAACGAAGAATTCGGACATTGCCGGTCAGGGATTCTTCGGCGCGGGGGAGCCGTCAGACGCGATTTGTTGAGCCGGCGCCGTCCATTCTTTCGTTTTCACGACCGTACCTTCACGCGCCTTTTGGATCCCTTGAACAACCACCCGATCACCCGGTCTCAATCCGTCGGTCACTTCCCATAACGCCCCGATCTTTTCACCCATTTTTACCGGACGAATGCTGACTTTGTTGTCCTCGCCCACGACCGCCACCTGGAAGCTTCCCTGGAGCTCGTTAACCGCTTCCTGCGGCACGACCAAAGCATCCTTCTTGGTATCGGCAACAAACCGGACCTTACCGAATTGGCCAGGTCGCAAGTTGTTGCCCCGGTTTGGAAATGTTACCTCGTAGCGAATCGAACCGGTCTTGGGATCCAAATTGCGATCAAGCGCGTAAAACTTGCCCTTGTGCGGATAGACTTCGCCGTTACCCAAAATCAATTCGAAATCGAGCGTGTTCACGTAACGCTGCCGCTCCTCCGGATCGGGATGGCGCGAAATAAAATCGCTGAACGGTCCTTCGCCGGCAGTCACAACTGCTTTGATGGGATCAAGTTGGGAAACGCTGGTAAGGGCGCCAGTGCTCGGCCCAACCAGGTCGCCAACCTGGGCGGTAGCGATCGCGGCTACTCCGTCGATTGGTGAAGTGATCCTGGTATAGCCAAGATTGAGCTCGGCCTGTTTCACCGCCGCCTGGTCAGCCTCGACATTCGCCCTGCTCGAGCGAGCTGCGGCGATGGCGGTGTCTCGCTCCTGCTCGCTGATCACTTTCTTGTTGAACAAGTCCAGCGCGCGCTTTTCATCCGCATCCGCTTTGGCCTGGTTCGCCTGATCTTTTGCCAGCGTCCCTTTTGCCTGCGCCAGCGCGGCTTCGAACGGGCGGGGATCGATTTGGAAAAGAAGATCCCCTTTTTTCACAACACTTCCTTCCTTGTAATCGCGCGAGATGATGTAGCCCTGGACCTGGGCATTGATGTTGGCATTGATGAATCCGTCAAGGGTTGCCACCCGTTCCAGAACCCGCGGCACATCATGCGGTTTGACTGTCGTCACCCGGACTTCCGGCACGACCGGATCAGCTTGCGGACTTTTGCGCGAGCAACTCGCAATCGCCAAAGCGGCAATGATAGACGCCACTATGAAGCGCGGGGTCATGACCCTGTTTCGACCAGTTAAACAAAGCTGTCGAGCGCAGATTTTTCTCCCGGAGGGTTCCACACTGACCGCGGCCGCGTAGGCGATCCACGCAATCAATCGCGCTCCTTCTCGTCGACCACAGCGATTGGTTGACATCGCTCATCGGCATTGTTGGGATATGACTCCAACCACGTTCAGCAATCGAAAGGAGCAATTATGGCCAAAAAGAGCGGATCAACGGATTCAGTGTACAAAGTTGTGGAAGTAATCGGCACCAGCAGCAAGTCATGGGCGGAAGCCGGAAGAAATGCAGTGGAGCGAGCTGCCGGAACACTGCGTGACCTGCGCGTTGCCGAGGTCGTCAAACTCGATATGACGGTCGAGAACGGGAAAGTGCTGACTTATCGCGCGCGGGTTGCGCTTTCCTTCAAGATCCAGAACTGAGGAGTGAACTCGTCTCCGCGGATGAGGCCCGCGGTTAAACGGCGACGAACGCGTTAAATTTCGGCGCGGCGTTCGCTGGTGTACAGCCATCCTTGCCAGACGGGAATTTCAAAACCGACAAGGAGAAGGAAAAAAAATGCAAACTGAAATCGTCAAAATGATCAACGACTTCGAGCACGGCCGGTTGAGCCGGCGCCAACTGATTGGGCATTTAACTGCGATGTTCGCGGCTAGTCTGGGCGCTACTTTTGCCTTGGCCGATCAGCAATCCGGAAGCGCGGCCGCAAATCCGGCGCACTCCAAACCCACCTTCAATGCCATCGATCTCAATCACATTGCGCTAAGTGTGACCGACGTGCAGCGGTCCAAGAAGTGGTACCAGCAACATCTTGGCTTGAAACCGACTGGCACAGAAGGCTTCCTCTCCACCGGTAAAGGCTGGCTGGCGTTATTCCAGGGAGAAAAACCCGGTCTGGATCATTATTGCTACAGCATCGCCAATTACGACCCGGTCGATGCGGTCGCGAGACTCAAAGCCGCCGGTCTAACGCCCAAGCGCCGCGGCGATCGCGTTTACTTCGACGACCCGGACAGCATCGAATGCCAGGTTGCAGGCGCGTGATTTCAACATTCTTGAGCTGAGTCGGGTCGAACCGTAACAGAAAGGAAAATCTGGTATGGCATATTATCTGGTAACGGCAAAACCAAAATCGGACCGGCTTCAGGAGTTGTTAGGCAATCTGCGCAATCAGATTTACTCCCCGATGCGGCCATTCGGAAAAGCGATGACCTACGCGTTGGAGAATGCCAGGCTGCGCCAGGACGGCTACGCGGTGTGGGAAGAGGAAGATTATTGCTCGCCTCCATTGGCCCAGGAACGCGATGCCGCATTGGATGAGTTCTTCGAGGATCTCAGCGTCACCCCGGTGCGGGAGAAAGAAGGCTGGGAGAGAATAAAGAGTTTGCCCCGACTCTTCCCGGAATTCGCGCCTGCGACATAGCCCGACGAAAAGCGAAAAAGTTGTCCTGAACTCGATCGCCCGTTCGTCGGTAGATCGAAATCAAACCTAAACTTCACAGACAAATCATTATGAAAACCGAAACAACGACAGGTGAATACATGCTGCTTTTCCGCGGACCGCAGTGGGACCAGGGCTTATCCACGGATGATCTTCAACGCGCGATGACCAATGTCATGGCGTGGTTCGAAGGGCTCAGCAACCGCGGCAAGGTTAAGGGCGCTCAGCCACTAAGCGCCCAAGGCCGGACTATCTCCGGGACGGATGGACAATTCGTGGTGGACGGGCCGTTCACCGAAACGAAGGAAGCGGTTGGCGGCTACCTTTTACTCCAGGCCGACAGCCTCAATGAAGCGCTCGAAATCGCGCGGTCGATGCCGACTTTGCGTTATGGCGTCAGCGTTGAAGTTCGCCCGGTTCTCGCGGAGTGTCCGATATTGGCACGTCACCCGGAGCTGGCGCGGCCGGTGCCGGAACGCGTCAAACAGCCGGAGCAAGTATTAGCCCCCGCGCTCGCCTAAGAAGATGCTCAAGGCCTAACGTTAACTGAAAAGGAAAGAAACAATATGAACGCAATCGCTAAGACTGATTATCTGCTGCTTTTTCGCGGCAACGTCTGGGACCGCGGCCTTTCGCCGGCGCAACTTCAGAAAGTCGTTTCTGACTGGATGGCCTGGTTTGAACGGCTGAAGGCGGAAGGGAAATGCGCCGGCGGTCACCCGTTGGAAGAAGAAGGCAAAGTCATTTCCGGAAAACAACGCTCGGTGGCTGACGGCCCATTTGCGGAGTCGAAAGAAGCAATCGGTGGTTATTTCTACCTGACCGTGGCTAACGAGGAGGAAGCGCTGGAGATTGCAAAACAATGTCCCGGGCTCGAATACGGCTCCATCGTAGAGGTCCGGCCGGTGGCGGACGTTTGTTCTATCAAACAACGGGCCCAGGAATACACGAGCAAAGAACTTGCCGCCACAACGGCTTGATTGCGTCGAGCACCGCGGCACAGAGGCGGGTTACAGCGCGACATTGTAGCCGCCTCGCTGCGTCGAGGCGTCAGATCAACTGCTAAACCACCGAACCTTCAGAACTAATCTTAAAAAATGACGACCAGGATCAAACAAAAGATCACGCCGTTCCTGTGGTTCGACGATAAGGCCGAAGAGGCGGCGCACTTTTATGTCTCCATCTTCAAGAACTCGAAGATTGGAAAAATCACTCGTTATGATGAGGAAGCGGCCAAGCCGATCGGCCGGGTGCCCGGATCCGTCATGACGGTCGAATTTGAGCTCGACGGCCAAAGGTTTGTCGCGCTCAACGGCGGCCCGATGTTCAAGTTCACCGAAGCGGTG
>DATFCK010000581.1:0-11034 GCA_035253185.1 Chthoniobacterales bacterium
CCGATATCAAAAAATCATAACGGATGCCATCGGATCGCGTTGGTATGCTCACGTACGATCAAAAAACGACATGGTCACCATCGGCACGTTGAGCGCGCACTTTTTCGTCGATCGGAACGGAAAGATTAAAAACCTGAAAATCCTAAGTAACAGTTCGAACGAAATTTTTGCCAATGTCTGTATACAATCGATAATGGAGGCCAATCTTCCGCCCATTCCAGAAGACGTGGCGGCGACTTTGCCGCCTGAGGGCCTGGAATGCGATGGAATCAACTTCATCAATTTTGCCAACTGATGTTCGAGACCCTGCACAGCATTAGCGATTTTTTCCTCAAAGGCGGACCCTTCATGTGGCCGCTGCTGGTGTGCTCGGTCATCGCCGTCACCACCATCATCCTGCGCACCATCGCATTGCGGGAAAAAAACGTGCTTCCGCTCGTGGTCGAGAGCGAGCTGGAACGCCTGGTCCCGGGAGGAAATCCAGAACGTCTCGCCCGGGTGGTCCATCACGATCCGTCGTCATTGGCCCGCATTGTTCGGGTGGCCCTGGCGCACTTGCGCTGGCCCCGGGGCGATAACGTGGAAGCAGTGCAAACGCGGGCGCGTCACGAAATGGTTCGTCTCGAACGAGGACTGGTGGTCCTTGAAGTTATCACCGGTATCGCGCCGCTAATCGGACTGATCGGAACGGTTTCGGGTTTGATCTCAGTCTTCGCCAGCCTCGGCTTGAGCACAGGTGCCGCCGACGCCAAACGGATCGCGCTTGGAATTTCAGAAGCTCTGACCTGTACGCTGTTCGGCCTGGGCATTGCCGTGCCCGCCCTGGTCGGCTTCGTTTACTTTTCCAAAAAGGTGGAAGTGATGTCGGTCGAAATGGAGTCGCTGATCACCGATCTGTTATCGAAACTTTACTTTGGCCGCGCCGCCGGCGAAATCCCGGCCGCCAAACCGCCAGCAAAACCCGCCGCCGCGCGACAGCCGGTCGCGTGAACGAATCCCTCGTTAGCCGATGAAATTCGCGGTTCGCAAAAAGCGAGCACCCTCCATCATCATTGTGTCGCTGGTCGACGTTTTGACTATCCTGCTCATTTTTTTCGTGGTCTCTACCACGTTCAAACGTGATCAGCCGGAGGTGCAGATCAATCTCCCGGATTCCAAGACCGCGACGAAAACGACGGCCGAGCTCGAACATACCACCGTCACGGTCGACGCTAACGACGAGATCAAACTGGATGGTCAGGCAATTTCGGTCGAACAGTTGGAAGAAGCCATCCGCGGTCTGCCCGAGACGCGGCGCTCGTCGTTGGCGCTGCAAGCGGACAGAAAGGCGTCGTTCGGGATTATCATTAAAGTAATGGATGCGTTGAAACTCGCCGGTGTAAAAAATCTGCCGGCGTTTATGCAGGGCGAGAAATGAGGCTGCAGATTTTGCGGTTTGGAAGTCCGGTGTTGCGGGCGAAGGGGCGACGCATCGAGCAAGTAGATGACCGGATTAGACAATTAACTGCTGACATGCTTGAAACGATGCACGCGGCCAATGGGGTTGGTTTAGCCGCGCAACAAGTCGGCGAAGCTTTGCAGCTCGCAGTGGTGGATGTGTCGAATGTGGAAGATCGGCCCAGCACGTTGAAGCTGAACGGCGAGACCACGGATCCGAAAGCGGCGTCGCCGTTAGTGCTGATCAACCCGGATATTGAGCTGGGCCTGGCTACTTCAACGGGGTTGGAGGGTTGTCTCAGTTTTCCGGAGATTACCGGTGAAATCGAACGCGCGGAGACGGTGCGAGCACGGGCTCAAACTCTGGATGGTTCGAGCATCGAACTGGAAGCAACCGGGCTTCTTGCGGTCGTCTTGCAGCATGAAATAGATCATCTAAACGGAATCTTGTTCATCGATCGGATGAACTCTGCCGCCAAGGCAGCCCTGGCGAGCCGGCTAAAGAAAATGCAAAAGGAAACGGAGCGGGGTTTGCGGAAGAAGCGGCGCACTCTGGAGCCGGAAGTAGCGCTTTAGGGCGATGGAGTATTGGAGTGGTGGAGTAAAGATCAGCGCGTTTTCATACTCCATCACCTCATCGCCTTAGGCGCTTTACAGCGCCTTATAATCGACGCTAATGGTGCGATAGAGGTTTGGGCCGCGCTCAGCCGAGAAATAGAACAGCTCCAGCATGGTGGTACCTACCAGCCATTGGTAGCCCACCAGGGTTTGAATCACGTCGGAATCGGTATCGCGCGAACGGGATACCAATTTCCCGGTGCCGAATTTCGAGTCGAAATAACGCCGGATCTCGCCCATTCGCGAGTTGTAACGTTCGATCGTCCAGTCGGGGTATTCGTACTGCAACTCGACCCCGTATAACGACCCCTGCTTGAACGTGAATTTGGTCCGCTTCAATCCTGGATGCACCAAACCTTCAACGGTCCAAACTTCGCGATTTTCCAATTTCTCGCGCGCCACGATCTTTGCCTTCGCCCCATTCAGGACGGCTTCGACCCGCGGCATCGAATCGTTCCAGCGAAATCCAAACGGCGGCAGCAATTCATCGGTGGCTTTAGCCGGTGGCGAAAGCACAAGCGAACTGCCGATCAATGCAATTGGCATAACGAATCGACGTAATGGTGACATCGACAGTATCGCCAGCCATATCCGGCGTTGACCCGCGGTTGGTGGTTGAAAAATATTGTTCAACTCAAGTTAACTTTCTCAATTACGCAGCCAGTGGCAGGGCACGAAGGTGACAAGCGCATCCCTGGGTCAACTGCGCAAACACAAAGTTTTCGATCATTTTTGGGGACAGTCTGAATCGGTTTTCAGTCAAGAATTTTTTGACCGGCGCCAAAAAATAAAGTTCAGATTTTTTCTTGTCGAGGTTTGGACTGATTTCTAATCTCAAGCCGCTGGCAGGGCGAGAAGGGCAGTGATGTGAATAACGTGTGAACAGTTCGGAAATACGCTGCACCTTACAAATGATCGATCATCCGGCTCCCCCGGCCGCCGACAGGCCTAACGAATACAGCCCGGTTACGATCGGCACCAGATTTTACGCGAGCAACGCAGGTTTACTATCGTATTTTGGCTTTTTTCGCAGAATATCCCGGAATTTTGAAACTTGTTCGGAGGCATTTTTTCCTCCTTCAAAGACCGCCGTCATGGGACGCTTTGTCCACTTAGCGCCCGGTATGGCGATTGTGTAACGCTGTTAACAACTTCGCATGGACGAGAAGTGCTCACGCATTTGGCAGAAATTGTCCCTGGCCCTTAAACCGGAGGTCAGTGCCGACAGTTTCAAACGCTGGTTCTCGTCCGTCGAGTTGATGGAAGCGGACGATGAGTCATTAACGTTTCGCGTCCCGAACAATATTTATCAGTTTTGGATCGAAAGTAATTACATGACCGCGTTGCAAGCCGCGGTGGTAACCGCTCTGGGTGCGCCGCGCGAAATAAAATTTTGCGCTACCGGAACCTCCAGCTCAGCCGTTTCCGAATCCGGCGGTGGGGATCACGAAAAGGAAACAAGCCAATCGATTCGCGAGCCAAAGCCAGGCAACAGCGCGATTGGATTGAATCCGCGCAATACTTTCGAGACCTTCGTGGTTGGTCCCAACAACGAAATCGCGCACGCGGCCAGTCTGGCGGTGGCCCAGGCACCGGCCCGCACCTACAATCCGCTTTTCATTTATGGTGGTGTCGGTTTGGGAAAGACGCACCTGATGCAGGCCATCGGCCAGTTCATCTCGTCGAAAAAGAAACACACCAAAGTGATGTATCTATCGAGCGAATTGTTCATCAACGAGTTCATCGATGCGATCCAGCACAATAATCTGGTCAAGTTCCGCAAACGCTATCGCCAGGCCGAGCTGTTACTCATCGACGACATTCAATTTCTGGGCGGGAAAGAACGTTCGCAGGAGGAATTTTTCCACACCTTCAACACCTTGTTCGACGGCCATAAACAGATCGTGCTCTCCAGCGATCGACCGGCCTCCGAAATCGCCAATCTGGAACAACGATTGGTGTCGCGGTTTGAATGGGGGCTGACCGCGGAATTACAACCGCCGGCCATCGAGACCCGGCTCGCGATCCTGCGCAAGAAAGCGCGGATTCTGCAGATCAATTTGAGCGACGAAATTTTTGAATTCCTGGCCAGCCGGATCAAATCGAACGTCCGCCGGCTGGAGGGCGCGCTGATGCGGGTAGCGTCGTTTGCGTCGCTCAGTGGGAAGGAATTGACTCAGGAAGTCGTCGAACGCCTGCTCAAGGATATCCTGCAAGAAGAAGCCCGTAACCTGATCACGATCGAACAGATCCAGCGGCGGGTAGCGGAACATTTTGATGTGCGACTGGCCGATATGACCAGCAAACGGCGGCCGGCCAACATTGCCTTCCCGAGACAAGTGGCGATGTATCTGGCCCGCGAACTCACCAAGGCATCGCTGAATGAAATCGGCGACGCATTTGGCGGCCGCGACCACGGGACCGTGTTGCATGCCTGCAAGCTGGTGAAGAAACGAATGCGCGAACTGGACAGCGTTCGGCAGACGATTTCGTTTATCGACAGCTCATTGCAGCGTTAGGAGATTGTTGAAATACTGGAATGCGGCCCACTCCAGTATCTCTAATCTCCTAATGCTTTTCGCGAGATTGCGGTTGCCGAACAAAATCGCACCGTTTACATCTTAGTCGCCCGCTTCTGCTCATGAAATTCAGCGTTACCAAGGATAAGTTACTCGAAGCTCTGCAACAGGTTCAAAACGTTGTCAGCACCCGGACTACGCTCCCGATTTTGTCTAACGTTCTGCTGCAGGCCCAGGGTAACGAAGTTCATCTGACCACCACCGACCTGGACGTCGGGGTGCGCGGAAGTTTCGAGGCTCAAATCGAAAAAGAGGGGGCTACCACTCTGCCGGCTCGCCGGTTGTTTAACATCGTACGGGAGTTGCCGGCTACTGAGATCCAGATCGATATCGATGGCAAGAATGCCGCCTCTATCCGGAGCGGTCAGAGCTTTTTCAAAATTCTGGGTTTGCCGGAAGAGGAATTTCCGCCATTGCCGAAGTTCGAAAACGCCAAGGTCGTGACCATCCGGCAGAAGGATTTGCGCGATGGATTGCGCAAAACGTCTTACGCCATTTCAACGGATGAAACCCGCTACGTGCTGAACGGCGTGTTGTTCAGTTTCAAGGAAAACAAGTTGACGCTGGTAGCCACGGACGGGCGGCGCCTGGCCATGCTCGATATCGAGCTCGAATTTCCGCGCAGCCACGAGGCTGATATCATTGTGCCGACCAAAGCCGTTACCGAATTGCAACGGCTGCTTACCGACGACGGCGAGGTGAAGGTCAGCGTCGGCACCGGCCAGATCGCGTTTGATCTGAACAAGACCCTGCTCGTTTCGAAGCTGATTGAAGGGAATTATCCTAACTACAAGCAGGTGATCCCGTCAGAAGCCAAGGAACGCGTCACCCTCGAGCGTGAAACTTTTCTGACATCGCTCCGCCGGGTCTCGCTACTGGCGAGCGATAAATCGAATTCGATCAAACTGAATTTCAGTAAGAACAATATCGATATCACCGCGAACACGCCCGAAGTTGGAGAAGCTAAGGAATCGTTGCCGGTTACGTACAAGGGGCGCGATTTTTCGATCGCGTTTAATCCGGAATTCTTGATGGCGCCGCTGCGAAATCTTGGCGAGGACGAAATTTTTCTCGATTTGATCGACGAGATGAGTCCCGGGGTCATCAAGATTCAAACGCCGTTTCTGTATGTGCTGATGCCAATGCGCATCAGCTCGTAGCATTGTGCCATCGGCTTCCAGCCGATGATCTGCCGGTTTATTTTGGCATCGGCCTTTGGCCGAAATCCCATTCGCTGGAAGCCAATGCCACGGTTTAAGGCCGCGCCAGACTTTCCAGAGCGTCCAGCACCGTTCTGTATTCCAATTTCCGGAGATCGCTGTCGGGCCCCCGCAGGATGCGCACGTTGACCCCTTGAGGGGCCCATACCTCCGGATCGGTTGGACCGAATAGCAATACGCATTTTGCTCCCGCTGCCGCCGCGAGATGCGAAATACCGCTGTCATGGCCGATGAAAACGCATTGGCCTAAGACGGCAGCGAGTTTTGGCAACGGCAGGTTTGTTATGAAAAGAACCGGCGCATTCGCCCAGTGATGTCGCGCGATCGCTAACTGCGGCTCATCAGCTTCGCCTGACACTACGATTAACGAATTGCCCCGTTCCAATAATGAATCGCCAAGGCGAAGCCAGTTTTCTACGGGCCAGTTCTTCTGTGCGCTGCCGCTACCGATGTGTAATGCGATCACCGGTGCTGAAAGCTTCTGCAGAAGGTCGCCCGCGAAACTAATGTCGTCTGCGGATGGAAACACGCGGGCGACGTAATCTTCGACTTTGATGCCAACTCGCTCGACCGCGGCTGCCAACTGTTGGGTCGCGTGCGACCCGGCGTGCACCCGCGCTGGTCCATAAACGATGGTGCGCGCGCCCGCGCGTCGAAGATTCTCCACAAACACGCCGTCGGGATCAAACAGGTAACTGATCACCAAATCGAAGCTGCCAAGATATTCTCGTAGTTTCGGATCGAGCTCACCACCTTTGGCAAAAAATGCCGATAGCGCTCCGTACTCGATTGACTGAACCGCATCGGCGTAAAACCGATTTTCCGCGATTGCGGCAATATGCTTGTAACCAAGGATCTCAACTCGTGCCGACGGAAACGCGTCGCGCAACGCCTTCAATGCAGGCAGGGTGAGGATGAAATCGCCGATCGCTCCGCCGCGGATGATGAGAATGCGATTCATTGATCAAACGAATCGGACCTAAACATCCAAAAATTGTCATCCCGAGCGCAGTCGAGGGATGGAAGCCGAGTTGCGTGACGTGTTCCGCATTTGCGGGATCCCTCCACTTCGGTCGGGATGCCATGGCTATGGTTTGGATGCCAACACCATGTGCAGCGCCTGAAGCTACCTGGCGGGAACGAAAGCAGCCGTCTTTCTGTCAAAACATCGTGAACGCCAGCACCAGCGTCACCGCGCCGTAGATCAACGCCGCCCCATTCACCAAACGCCATCGCGTGTTGCTGCCGGTGGTCCAGTTGATTTGGTCACGCAACAGATACGGCATTGTTACCCAGAACAACCCGGCCATGACCAATAGGTAGGCGAACACTGTCACAACAAGTCGTGAGAATTCGTAGCGCAAAAACGCGGCATCGATCAGGGGTTCGGCGGCAAGAAGACACAGAATGCCCAGGGCGCGGACGGCCAGGAATTCTTCCACAAATCGGATGACCAGAATGTAACCAATAGGCGCGGCAATCAGCAACGGGCGGCGAAAGCCGGAAAATTCACCCATCTCGATGGTAGCCAGCAGCCAGATACTCCACAACAAAGCCATCGTTAGGAGGATCAGGCCGGCAATGCGCGAACGCGGTAATTGTTTAGCCACTGACTGAAAAAGTTTCGGACTGACGAGACCGAATCCGCCCAACACCAGGAGAAAGAGCCCGACAACAATTCCAGCGGCTTGAAGACTAAGGTGGTAGATCACAATCTAAGAATGGAAATCACAGGTTAGGGGTACCGCACAAACTAAACCCGTTCGCCTGGGTGATGTGCACGTCAAAAATATTGCCCGCGAGATCGTCGTTACCCTCGAACACCACGATCTTGTTGGAGCTGGTTCGGCCCATTAGCCGCCGCGCATTCGTTTTGCTTCTTCCCTCGCATAAAACCTCGACATCTTTATTGAGCAAACGTTGGCCGCTGCGTCGTGCCGATTCGTTAACCAGGCCCAGCAGATCCTGGTTGCGTTCTTCCTTCACCTGCTCATCGACCTGATCGGCCATTGCCGCCGCCGGAGTGTCACGGCGGGGCGAGTAACGAAACACAAAAGCGTTGTCGAACTGGATCCGATCCACCAGGTCACGCGTCAACCGGTAATCGTTATCGGTCTCCCCGGGAAACCCCACAATGATGTCGGTGGTAATGGCCACACCGGGCCGGGCTCGCCGGATGCGGGTCACCAGTTCCAAATATTTTTCCGCGGTATAAGCGCGATGCATCGCCTTCAAAATCCGGTTCGATCCGGATTGCATCGGCAAATGAACGTGCGCGGCCAGTTTGGGCAGCCGAGAAATCGCATCGATCAAATCGTTCCGGAATCCGATCGGATGCGGAGAGGTGAAGCGCAAACGACGGAGTCCTTCAATTTCGTGAACGGCTTCGAGCAACTGGACAAATGGGCTCTTGTTGTGGCGCAAGTTGTCAACTTGCGGATCTCTGGAATGGAAACTTGAAAAGTTGCGCCACTTTTCGTGCCGGCCGTAGAGGTTGACGATCTGGCCTAACAAGGTCACCTCTTTCACTCCGCGGTCCACCAGGCCTCGGACCTCGCGGACGATCGACTCGATCGACCGGCTTCGTTCCGCCCCCCGTGTCTGCGGCACAATACAGAAAGTGCAGTGCATATTGCAGCCCTGCATGATCGACACAAAGGCGGTGGATTGGCTGCTGGTAAGTTGCTGCTCTCGGATCGTTTCCTGCGAACCAGGTTCTTCCCCGATATCAACAATCGAAAAACGCGGATCATCAAACCGATGAAATCGAGAGTCTTCGGCTGCTATTCGCCCCCGTTTTCGCTCCGCGATCCGATCTACGTACTCGGCAACCCGATGGAATTTTTGGGTGCCGACAACCAGGTCAAGATGAGGCACCTCTTTCAACAAATCGTCTCCTCGCGCCTGCGCCATGCATCCCAAAAAACCGAAAACGACGTGCGGCCGCTCTTTTGCCAGCCGGCCGAGCATTCCCATTTTTCCCAACGCCTTTTGGTCGGCCATGTCTCTGACGCTGCAGGTATTTAGAAGCACGACGTCAGCGTCGCGTTCGCTCTCGGTCCGCACATAGCCCCGCTCGAGCAGCGAATGCGCGACCTGTTCCGAGTCACGCTCGTTCATCTGACAGCCATAGGTCTTGATGAAGAATTTCGGCATGGGCGGGCGAAATAATACACGGGCCGCCAGGCGTCGCCACTGGGATTGAACCGCGAGGGCGGGGCGCGGTGGCGTTCGATCACCTGGCAGGTTGAAAATATGAGCAACTCCGGGTTAAATCGCGGCGCGCATGGCAGACGACGCACCAGCAATAGGGATCATTGGAGGCAGCGGCCTTTATCAGATGGATGAGGTGTTAAACCCCACCGAGCACAAGGTCGATACCCCATTTGGTTCGCCATCGGACGTTTTGTTAGGCGGAAAACTGGGCGATCGACAGGTGTATTTTCTGCCGCGCCACGCTCGAGGGCATCGCATTTTGCCACACGAACTGAACCACCGGGCAAACATTTGGGCGCTGCGCTCGCTCAACGTTCGCTGGATCATCTGCGTGACTGCGGTTGGAAGTTTGCAGGAAAAATACGCGCCCCGTCACGTGTTGTTGCCCTCGCAGTTCTACGACCGCACCAGTAATCGCGCGGCACACACCTTTTTTGGAGAAGGCATCGCCGCCCATGTCACCTTTGCCGAGCCGATCAGCACCGGTTTGCGAGAAATCCTGGCGGCATCCAGCCGCGCGGCCGGAGTAATGGTGCACGACGGGGGCACTTACGTGAACATGGATGGCCCGGCATTTTCGACCCGGGCCGAATCCGAGCTGAATCGACGCCACGGATTCGATGTCATCGGAATGACTAATCTGCCGGAGGCAAAGCTCGCCCGGGAAGCAGAGATCGCCCTGGCTACGATGGCCATGATTACTGACTACGACTGCTGGAAGGTCGAGGAAGAACCGGTGTCCGCCCAGACTGTTTTCGAGCATTTAACCGCCAATGCCGAGACTGCCCGCCGCGTCCTGGTGGAGGCAGTGCCGCGGATCCCGCGGGAGCCGAATTGGCCCGAGCATCGCGCCCTCGACACTGCTTTGACCACCGCCCGCAACCTGTGGCCTGAGCAGACAATTCAGAAACTGGGACCGATTCTGGAGCGATTTATTTAGGGTCAGGCCACAATCTTGGAGTGAAAAAAAGCTTGCCTTAAAAACCTGTATTATAGTAATTATAGGACCGTCCGATTACCAAACCGTCCTTCTATCCAACCATGAAACTGCATTCCATCGCCCTTTTGCTCTGCGCCGCCTTTTTCACCGCTTGTTCCTCCACCACCAGCGTCACCACCGCCGACCGGCCGAATCTAGAGCAGCGCTTAATGGCGAAGTATGCCAGCACTGACCTGAACAGCCAGGAGCCGGCACCGCCGGCTGAAGGTCCGGAAGACGTCCCGGCCTCGGGTCCCGATGATGTGGATAACAATCCGATTCTGGTGCCCTCGCCCCTCCTCCGTTACTGGGCTTCCTCCCGCACGCCCTAACCGGCGACATTTCCAGCGCAGGGCCGGGTTCGTCTGGTCCGACTGGTAGGACTCGTCTGGCTGGTCTGACCGCTCGAAGAAATAATGGGACGGGAGGCTTGTCCCTCCATTGGGACTACATCCAGAGCGCCCACGAAAGCAGCGCGGCTGAATCTCGCCAGATCCCGGATTTGCTGTCTCCCAGCACTACCGCGATGACATCGCGGCCCGGCCGCGCGGCACTGGAAATCAAACAATGCCCGGCCGCCTCGGTATATCCTGTTTTCATCCCGTTGCAGTACGGCAAACGCTTCAAAACCTTGTTGGTGTTTTCAAGTTCCCGGGTGCGCCCGTTAGCAAAACGAAATACATACTGCGGCATGCAGACGATCGAACGGATCGTCGGGTTGGCATAGGCGGCGCGGGCGATTAACGAAAGATCGCGCGCCGTCGAATATTGGCCGGGCATTGGCAGGCCGTTAGGGTTGAGGAAGTGCGAATGGACCGCGCCGAGCTGATAAGCCCGGCGGTTCATTACTTCCGCAAATGCTTCAACGCTGCCGGCGTAATCACGCGCCAGACAACGGGCCACGTCGTTAGAACTTTTCACCAGGAGCGCGCGCAGCAAATCAATTCGTTGATAGGTTTCGCCCGCTTTGATGTTTAGCTTCACC
>DATFCK010000582.1:0-2085 GCA_035253185.1 Chthoniobacterales bacterium
AAAAAAGTTAAATTCGTTCATTTCCCCGGCCACGTCCCTGCCATTGTGATCCCTTCAAAAGACAACGCGTTGGCGGACCTATTGGTTGCTTTGGTCGCCTCTGGATTCGTATTCTTTCCACGCCTGCGGCATCCAAGCCTGCAGCTGTTGAATCCGAGTCCCATGTGAAGGATGCGAGGACAGGAATTCCGGCGGCTGTTCCCGCCCGCGCGATGCTTCTTCCATTCTTTGCCAGAAACTAATGCTTTCGCGCGGATCGTATCCGGCGCGCGCCATATAAAGCAGACCAACGTGATCGGCTTCGGACTCATGATTACGGCTGAACGGCATCAACACGCCATATTGCGCGCCGGCACCAATGGCGCCCATGATTGCGCGCTGTTGCTGGTAATCCATGTCGGATAACGAGCCGGCTACGCCAGCCATCGCGGTTTGGGTCAGGTTTTGTTGCAACACTCGCTGCGCTCCATGACGGCTGGTGGCATGCGCCATTTCGTGTCCAAGCACCGTTGCCAACGGCGCTTCCCCGCCCGCCACCGGCAAAATGCCGGTATAGACCACCATTTTTCCGCCGGGTAGACAAAACGCGTTCACCTGATTGCTGCGGACTACGGAAACCGCCCACTGGAAATCTTTGCCGGTCGGGCCGGTTGAGCTGACCAGGCGTTGCATGACACGCTGGACCATGTCGAACTCAGGGCCGCTACTGACCGTTGGCGATTCCGATAAAATTTTCTGATAGCTCTCCAGGCCGAGCACCGATTCCTGTTGGGTGGACAATCCGACTCGACCGGCGCGTCCGGTCTCCGGGTTTACGAACTTTTCCGACCCGAAGTACTGATAGGCAATAATCAACAGGGCGATGACGATCGGGAACCACTTGATGTGACGGCGCTGCATCGCGCCACATCATACCGGCAGGGCGTCGGTCAATGCGACAAATAAATTCTCGTCGTCTCGGTAAAAAAACAGCGAGCCGCTTAAACTTTCTGAGCGACAATTTCCAATACCAGCGGCGTAACCATGACGCGGTCCGGATCACGTTCGGCCGCCGCCACTTCATTTCGAATCGCGCCGGCCAGCTCGTCATCAATCCGACCCATGTCCCGCAGTCGCGGAACGTACACGTCCACAAACGTGGCCGCCCATCGCCACATGTAGTGCCGCGGCTGAACGGCGAAGATCAGTGGCCTAACGGACTGCAAGCCAAAGCCGTTCGCTTTCAACCGGGAGAGAACAACCGGCGCGGCGTCGGGTTCGCCCCCGGATTCCCGCCAGGTCTCGACCACCTGGTGGCGGAATCGTTCATGAGAAGGAAGCGGCGGATAATAACGCCAGGTGTCGTAGTGGCCGTATTCATGGAAGATTGCAGTTCCACCGGAACGCAGCGCTGAGTTGAGTTTTTGAACCAGGATGGCGGGATTGTTGGTGAACGCGGCCACCCAACGGCACCAGGAGAAATCAAAATTCCCAGCCGGCAGCTCATCCAGCATGAGATCGAGCTCGTGAACGTTTACATTCGTTAGGCCGCGATTCTTGATGGATCTTTTCAATGCCTCCACAAAATTATGGGACCGCTCGACTGCGGTAACGTTACCGGTTGGGCCGACTATCTCGGCCAAATCGAGCGTGGCGTAGCCGGGGCCGGCTCCGACGTCGAGGATTCGTTTACCAACGGTTATTCCGGCTTTGGCCCAGCATTCCAGAACATGCGGGCGCCAGACGCGGTGTTGCAGCCCGAGCCGTTCCAGTTCCTCGTCATGCGTACCAAGAATGTAATCGCGCTCCTGGGTCATGAATGAAACATGCAGGGACCACGACATGTTTGCCAGTCGGCAAGCCAGCGAAATTCGGGCAGCGAATTCGGTCTGGGGCAAGCCCGCTCGCTATCCGAGGAATCTTATCAACGGCTCGGCTTTGGCCGGAATTGGAAACGTTCGGCCAATGACGAATTGCTGAAGCGCTGCGTTTAACCATTCGCGCGACGCTCGCGCCCGTTCAATTGTTATCCGGGGCCGAGGCCCGGTATGCAATTGGTACTCGGTCACGTGGATGTCTAACGGCTCGTTTTCGCCGAGCAGCTCC
>DATFCK010000583.1:0-3232 GCA_035253185.1 Chthoniobacterales bacterium
GGCCTGGTCGAGTCCCTGCAAACCAACTGACGGATTTCCCAGGACGCCGTTCATCGCGCTCTGGAGCGGGTTGTTCACCAACCGCATCCCGGAATCGAAGTAAACGCCGTAGCCCGGCGGCTCGCCCAGGTGTTCGCCGAACATCATGGCGTCATCGCGCCCGGCTTCGGTGTTAAACACCGTGTCGCGATGATTCGCGTCCGAGAACCCGCGGGTAATATTGAACTGGCGCTGCGCCTGGCCGAGGTAACCGTAATCGCTGGTGTCCCTGTCGGCGCCGAAAGTAGCCCCGAAAAAATCGTAAGGCACGTGTTTAACGGCATCGAGCCGGAGGCCATCCGCTTTGGTGCGATCCATCAACCAGCGGGCGCTGCGATTCAGGAAATCCTGAACGTATTCGGCATAACGATTGAAGTTAGCCGGATCATTCAACATCGCGGTGGTGATGCCGTTGTTAGGGCCAAAACCAACGTAGGTCCCATCCGGAGCAACGCAGTAGTATTCGGGGTTGTTAGGCTGGCGAACGAACCGGATCTTCGGAAAGGTCGAGCCTTCGCTGGCGCCGAAATTGAAGTTTGTTGTGCCCGGCTCCTGGGCCAGGTCAATCAGATCGGAAAAGTTCCGATTCATTACCTGCCAGGCATCATTCCAGTTCGCGATGTTATCCCATTTTCGATAAAAACCTTCCTGGGTCAGGCGAAGATGGAAATCTTCCGGCACCAGACCGGGATAAATGTCGATCGGAGTCGACGCGTTGAAGCCGGGCACATCGAACGCGTTGTGATTCATTATGTTGTCGAAATAAACCCGGATGCCGAACCGGTGAGCGACTTCCACCATCCGGAGAAGATCCGCCTCAGTGCCATAACGAGTGCGGACCGAACCGCGCTGATCTTTGCTGCCAAGATCGAAGCGATCCCATAAATCGTAACCAACCGAGAGGCCGCCGCTGCCTTTGGTGGGCGGCGGAAGCCACAACGAAGTGTAGCCGGCCTCGGCCAGCTCCGGCATCTTCATCGCGATTTCTTTCCAGTCGGTATTGAAGTACTGGAGCATCGCCTCGCCACGACTTGGCGCGGGATGGAAACAGGCACACATCAACGCCAGCAGAGCAACTGCGGCGCGGGCCACGGTGGGGTTGGATCGTGGAGTGTAAATACGCTTAGCCCTGAATTTTACCTGCGGGTGGGGTCATCAAAATTTTAGCGCATTCCCAGGGGAAAAGCGCGTACAAAGTTGGTTGTTTTACCTCGGAATGCACCCCGGCCGATGAACAGACTCAAGCCCTGAAAAACGCCGCAGCGTTCAGGATTTGGGGGGATTCACCGAAGGGCCGGCAGACCATAGCAAACCCGGATCAAAATGCTCGAATTTTTTTCCAAAAACTTCGATGCTGTTCGGGACGACTTCGGCGCAGGAACGCCGACCGCGAATTCCAATAACCCTTTCGTTGTTTGACGCGGGAAAATAGCTCTTCTGGCGCCGATATTGCGAAATCAGCTTGGACCGGGGTTGGTCCGGTCCCCACGTCCCAACGGGCCTCTTCTGTCGCGGCGGTCGATGACCGCCGCATTACCGGCGCACTTCGTCGTTTCTGACCAAACAGTCAATCTTGGCCTATAGGATCAAAGCCAGACTCATAATGCGACGGTCATAGACCGGCGCTACACAACAAAAAAGCCCTTCGTTTTCACGAAGGGCTCTTTGGAAACTTAGATCTCGCCTTAGGAATTGCGACGGCGACGGACGAAGAACCACCCGCCTAAGAGCATCGGGCCAGCCAGCAACGACAGCGTTGAAGGCTCCGGAACCACCGACAGGTTATCGAAGCCAAAATTCTGCCCCGCTCCCTGGTTAAAATCGAACAGCCTAACGTTGTCGATGCTGCCGATTAAGGGATCGCTGGAGGTAAAGTTGGTTCCGCCCGCTGATCCGGTCAGAGTAAAGGAATAACTATTCCCACCATTATAGGTTAGTGAAAACGTGTACGGCGTGTTGGCAGTAGCAGCCGCCCCTGCGCTGAAATCGCTTCCGCCATCGTTGAGCATCCAGTCTCCGGAGCCGTTAGTGAACAGAGTGAAAACGTCCTCGGTGCCGCTTCGCAGGTTCAGCCCAACCGCGCCACCGCTGAATGGGGTAAAACCGAGGTCGATCGAGAACGTTTCTCCCGCTGCGAGGACCCCGGTGAAAGGCCGCTCGGCGGAGGTGGTGGTGGTGGTAAATGTGTTGAATAAACCAAACGTGTTGGCGCCCAAACCGGTCCCGCCAATGTAGTGGCCACCGTCGCCATCGGTAATTGTCCACGCCCCAAAGCCGGTGCCCCCGTTCGAACCGGTGAACCAATCGGCCGTGCCATTTGGGTAGTTTCCTGAATTATCGGCGGCGGGTGCGGCGGCAAACGCTGAGGTGGCGATGAGCGCGGTGCAGAATAGTGCTGAAGTGAGTTGTTTGATCATAGCTATAGTGGGTCCCTTATAGGTTGAGTCGCTCTCCATTGTTTAGATTTCTGATAAACTGTCAATGAATTTCGAATAAAAACGGGTTTTTTTCTGTTTTTAGATCGCGATATGGCTTCTTTTTGGCCGTAAAAAAGTAAAAATCACCGATGCGCGGCGCAGAACGAACCAGGAGCCAAGCAACGCTCCCCCCGCCAGCAACCAGAACGTGGAAGGTTCAGGCACCGCCGCGGTGACCCCGGGGCCCGGCTGCGGCGCACCCGCCGGTTCGTCGCTGGCCGGTCCGATCGGATGAATCATGCCGCCTCCCTGCCGCGGACTGACTGAAAACGCGCCTTGGGCCCACCCCGTCGAAGTCAGTAATCCGGCAATCGCCGTGATGATCAGTGTCAGCTTCTTCACCCCTGCTCCCTTGTTCCGCCGCAAAAATGTCCTGCCTCTCTTCAACTACGCGACACCCTGAACGGGCAGACCTGTTTTTTGCAAAAAAATGCCTCGCGCCAAGATCTCATCAACCAGGTAGCGGCGGTCCACCGAACCGCCATGGCCGCGAGCTTTCCACGGTTTACCTCATGGAAACAATCGGCCCTGCAACCATGGCGATTGGGGTCAATCGCCGCTACCGAACCCCGCATGCGATCGTTAGGCGCGATTTAACCCGCCAGGTTCGCCGGTAGCGGCGGTTCACCGAACCGCCATGGCCGCGAGCTTTCCACGGTCCATCTCATGAAAACCAATCGGCCTGCAACCATGGCGATTGAGATCGATCGCCGCTA
>DATFCK010000584.1:0-4092 GCA_035253185.1 Chthoniobacterales bacterium
CGTGAAAAACTTTTTCCGGGATCACAGCCGCGAGTGGCTGGATCAGCCGGAATGGCCGGAGCCGCGCCGCAATCCGGATTACGACCTGAATTTGATTACCTCGAAACCGGTGGAGCCGGGCGAGGAAGAGCAACGCGCAAATCCGCGGGCGCGCAGCGCGAAATTGCGAGTGGCGGAGAAGCGGGCATGAGACGAAGCCGGACAAAAAATCGGAACACGGTCAATGCCGCATCGCTGGCGC
Organism: Chthoniobacterales bacterium; assembly: GCA_035253185.1. Taxonomy (GTDB): domain Bacteria; phylum Verrucomicrobiota; class Verrucomicrobiia; order Chthoniobacterales; family UBA10450; genus DATFCK01. Next base: position 242 of record DATFCK010000584.1, read on the forward strand.
GCTGGATCGTGTTAACGACCTTTTTGGCGTTAACCGGTCTGAGCTACGTTTATCTGACCATCCAGCTCTATCATCTCGGCGATCGCAAAAAAGCGCTGGAGACAGAACTCGCCGGCCTGCGCACTCAAAACGATGTGGCCAGCGCCCAGATTGCCGCCCTCACTTCCCGGTCCGCTCTGCAGCGGCGGTTGAAGGAAGGTTATCTCAAGATGATTCCCATTTCTGAGCGCGACATCGTGCGCCTGAACCTTCCGGTGCATCCGGACAATGACGACGCCGTTAGACCGGTGGTTAATCAGCGTCCGAACCGATGAAATGGAGTAGCCGATTCAGGTGCGCACTGGTCTGCCTTGGATTCGTGGTAATTTTTAGCGGGTTCTCATTTCGCTTGATCTACCTGCAAATGATCAAGCACGAGGAATACGCCGGGATGGCGGCGGACAAACACGTTCATAAGCAGATCATCCACGCCGAGCGCGGCAGTATCGTTGACGCGAATAAGGATATTCTGGCGGACAATGTGCCGGTGCACACCGTGGTGGCGGATGCCACGCTCATTAATAATAAGGATGCGGTGGTTGACCTGGTCGGTCGTGAATTGAAAATTCCGGCGACAGAACTCACCGAAAAGATCCGAGGTGACCGGCGTTATATCGTGGTGAAGCGGGAAGTGCCGGCCGCAGTGGCTGACGCGCTCAGGACCAAATTGCGCGGGCAAGGTCTGCGCGGGATCTATTTTGAGCAGGACACCACCCGTGTCTATCCCAACGGCCCGATGTTATGTCACGTGGTTGGGTTCACAGATTTCGAGCATCGGGGCATCGACGGTGTGGAAGCGACGATGGACGAATATCTTCGCGGGCAGGACGGTTACCGTTACGTCGAACACAATCGTGCCGGCCAGGAACTGGTGCCGTATCGGGGGCAGGAACGGGCAGCCCGAAATGGTTACCAGGTGCAACTCACCATCGATCTGAATCTGCAAACGATTGTCGAGAATGAGATCGATGCGGCCATGCGCGAGTACCACCCGCAGAAGGCGATAATTATTTTGATGCGTCCGCAGACGGGCGAAATTCTGGCGATGGCGAACCGGCCTAACTACGACCTCAACCAGCGCTCGGAGGCGAAGCCCGAGCAGATGAAGAACCGGGCCATCATCGATGTCATGGAACCCGGATCAACGTTTAAGATCGTCGCGGCGGCGGCGGCGCTGAACGAAGGACGGCTACGGCCGGACACAAGCATTTTTTGCGAAAATGGAGTGTGGAATTACGGGGGCCGGCCGTTGCACGACCACAAGGCCTACGGCGACTTGTCGGTTATGGATGTCCTGGTGAAGTCGAGCAACATCGGCGCCGCCAAACTGGCGATTAGCATCGGCGAACAGAAGTATTACGAATACATCCGGCGGTTTGGATTCGGTGAGCGCACCGGGGTGGAGCTGCCGGGCGAAATCCCCGGCCTGCTTCAGGCACCGCAACGCTGGAGCAAAATTTCGATCACCCGCATTCCGATGGGTCACGAGATCGGCGTGACCGCTCTGCAGATGACCAGCGCAATGGCCACGATCGCGAATGAAGGTAAACTGGTTACGCCGCGGATTGTGAAATCGGTAACCACATCCGATGGCAAAACAATCAGCAAGCTATCCCCGGTGGCATTGCGCCAGGTCGTTTCGCCGCAGGTGGCCCGTCAAATTGGCAGTGCGCTTCGTGGGGTGGTTAGTGACCGAGGAACGGCTGCCGCCGCCGCGGTGCCGGGGTTCACCATTGCGGGCAAGACCGGAACCGCGCAAAAGGTCGATCCCAAGGGTGGATACGAACACGGGAAGTACATCGTTTCATTCAGCGGATATTTGCCGGCCGATCATCCTGAGTTTGTCGGACTGGTGGTGTTGGACGACGCCCAGACCAGCAAACCCGAGTTGAATTACGGCGGTTTGGTGGCCGGGCCAATCTTTTCCAAGATCGCTGAGAAAGCCGCCCGTTATCTCGATCTCACTCCGCACCAAGAAATTCGGAAAGCCCTGCCGGTCGAAAGGGTTGCCCTAACTAATGCGTCTAACAATTGACCCGAATGTATTCGGGGCCCCATAAAACCTCATGCAGCTCAAAACACTTGCCGCCGCGATTTCGGTCCGCCAGGTCATCGGCTCACTTGATCGCAACGTGGAAAGTATCGCGTATGACTCGCGGCGAGTGCAGAGGAATGGCGTCTTCGTGGCGTTGCGAGGTGAGAAGACCGACGGTCACGCGTTTATCGGACAGGCCATAGAAAAAGGGGCGAGCGCAATCATAGCCGAGCGGGAGGAAACGAATCCGCGCGCGACCTGTTTGGTGGTCGATGATTCGCGCGCGGCGCTGGCCGATGTGGCCGGAACGTTTTACGGGTTTCCGGGCCGCAAATTGCGAATGGCGGCCGTGACCGGCACCAATGGTAAAACCACCACCAGTTTTTTAATCAAACACATCTGTGAAAATGCCGGTTTACGTTGCGGTTTAATCGGAACCGTTCGTTACGAAATCGGCGAGCGGGTGTTACCGGCCACCCGCACTACTCCGGAATCACTGGATTTGCAGGAATTGCTCGCCCAGATCACGAACGCGGGGTGCAAAGCCGCCGCCATGGAAGTGTCGTCCCACGCGGTGGCGCAGGGGCGCATTCGCGGACTGGAATGGGATGTGGCGGTGTTCACCAACCTCACCCAGGACCATCTCGATTTTCACGGCACGATGGAAAACTACTTCGGGGCCAAGGCGAAATTGTTTCACTCGTTAGGCGACCAGCAGAAGAAGCGAAAACCGGTGGCGGTGGTGAACTGCGACGATGCCTACGGCCAGAAGTTAATCGGCGAGATCAACCGCAAGGTGACCACCGTCAGTTATGGCATGGGTGTGCACGCCGATTTCCGGGCCTCGAATTACCGGATGGAGTTTGGCGGCACCTCGTTCCAGCTCGACGCCCGGGGCAAGAGTTATCTGGTGCGGGTGCCACTGATCGGACGCTTCAATGTTGCCAACTCGTTAGCCGCTCTGGCCGGTGCCAATGCGTTAGGCCTGAACTTGCGGGAAGCGATTCTCAGCCTCGGTAAAACCCCTCAGGTTCCCGGCCGGCTGCAAGCGGTCCCGGCGAAACGCCAGTTCCAGGTGTTTGTCGATTACGCGCACACGCCTGACGCGCTCGCGAACGTTCTCAAGACTCTACGCGAACTCGAGCCACGACGGCTCATCGTGGTGTTCGGCTGCGGCGGGGATCGCGACCGGGCCAAACGGCCCCTGATGGCGAACGTAGTAGAACAGGCCGCGGATCACGCCATCATCACCTCGGATAATCCGCGTAAGGAAGATCCGGAAAAGATCGTGGCTGAAGTGGAAAAGGGTTTCCGAGGGAGCAACTACGAAAAGATCGTGGATCGAACAGAGGCGATCGATCGCGCAGTCGGATTGGCCCAGACTCACGACATTGTTCTGATCGCGGGCAAGGGACACGAGAATTACCAGGAGTTTGCCGATCACACTGTGCCCTTCGACGACATTCAGGTCGCACGACGCGCGTTGGAAAACCGGCCGGTGGAATTTTGAGAGTATGAAGCGGCAAAACGGACGGTTAGCGCAATCGGAGGGACGAGCTTGTGTCGTCCCACTACTTGCGTGCGGCGCTCTAAATAATGGGACGAGACAAGCTCGTCCCTCCGTTGACCTTCGCGCATGAATCCGACCCCAATATCTGAAATTGCGAAGCTGGCCGGCGCCACTCTTGAATCGGGTAACGCGAATGCCGTTGTCGACACCGTCAGCACCGATTCGCGCACCATCCGAGAGGGACAATTGTTCGTGGCGCTGCGCGGC
>DATFCK010000585.1:0-2289 GCA_035253185.1 Chthoniobacterales bacterium
AGGAATTTCTGGAGCTGGCATTCGCGGCGGTCGATCTGCCGTGGAAGAATTACGTGAAACGCGATCCGGCGTTCGACCGCCCGAGTGAACCCACGAACTTAATCGGAAACGCCGACAAGATCCGCCAGACTCTCGGCTGGCGGCCGAGCGGTACATTTGCGCAATTGGTGCGCGAGATGGTCGACGCCGAACTTGGCGCTCTAAAGAGCGCAGACGCTAGGAGCTAGAGTTATCAGGATCGAGCTTGCGGTTTAACCATTTAGCCACGTAGCGCTTCAATGGCCCGGTAGCCTCGTTGTCGAATCTTTGCTATCTTCGGATCTAAATGCGCTTGCGTGATGTTGAAGCGATACTTCGTGCCCTCAATGATGCTCACGTCCGATACTTGATTGTGGGCGGACTGGCGGTGGTTGCCCATGGCTATGTCCGGGCAACCGTTGATATCGACATCGTGATAAATTTAGAGCACGACAACGTGATCCGGGCGATGGCTGCACTTAAGGCGATAGGCTATGTTCCTCTTGTCTCGGTTGACCCGACACAGTTTGCTGATGAAAACGTCCGACAAGGCTGGATTGAACACAAACACATGATTGTGTTTCAAATGCGACACTCTGATCCCGAGAGCACGCGTCTCGACATTTTCGTCGAGGAACCATTCGACTTCGAAAGCGAATTTGCCAAAGCGAAATGGGATACCGTCGCCGGAATTGCTTCTCCGGTATTGCGATTCGAGCAATTGCTCCAGATGAAACGCGATTCCGGACGCCCTCAGGATCTGGCGGATATTGCCGAGCTTGAATTAATCGCGGAAAATCGCCGATCATGAGTTCAAACGGGCAACGATCCAAAGTTGGACTTACCTCTGAACAAAGGGGGCAAATGTGGCGGCGCCATCATATCGAAAGTCTGCTGGAAGGAGCGGCGCGTTCGTTCACCGATAAAATCCGTATGCTCGAACAGCTCGAAGGAGTAGCGCGCGCATTTCATGGCGGACGGTTGCCGCATTCAGCCGATGAGCACGACGAGCAATCCGGAACTGCCAAAGCTTAACCAGTCATTTTATCACCTCAACCGAAGGCGGGTTGTCCGGTTTATGCTACGGCCATCAACTAAAGCGAGGCCGCACCGCAGCTGCAGCATCCGATCAACTATCAACTTTTTACCGTGCAAGCTCCTGAACTAGTCATCGAAGCCGGTCACACCGAGCGTAACTACTGGCGCGACCTGTTCCGCTATCGGGAACTCTTTTATTTCCTGGCCTGGCGCGACGTCCTGGTGCGTTACAAACAAACGGTGATCGGCATCCTGTGGGCGGTGTTACGCCCGGTGCTGCAAATGGCGGTAATGACCGTAGTCTTTGGCCGGATCGCCAAACTGCCGGCGGAAGGCGTCCCCTATCCGGTGATGGTCTTTTCGGCGATGCTGCCCTGGCAATTGTTCGCTACCTCCCTAACGGAAGGCAGCAACAGCCTCATCAAGGAATCAAATTTAATCTCGAAAGTTTATTTCCCGCGATTAATCGTCCCTGCGAGCGCAGTCATCGTGTCGTTCGTCGATTTCGCGGTATCGATGGTGTTGCTCGGAATTTTGATGGCCTGGTACCAGATTTGGCCGGGCTGGCCGTTGCTCACCCTTCCAATCTTCACGGTGATGGCACTACTCGCATCCGCGGGCGCAGGCACCTGGCTCGCCGCGTTGAATGTGAAATACCGCGACTTCCGTTACGTGGTGCCCTTCATGGTTCAATTCGGCGTTTTTATTTCGCCGGTCGGCTTCACCAGCTCGATCGTTCCCGAACAATGGCGGCTGCTTTATTCGTTGAACCCGATGGTCGGTGTGATCGACGGTTTCCGCTGGTCAATCTCGGGCGGCAACACGCCGTTCCCCTGGCAAAGCGTGCAGTTAGCTTCAATCACCATCGCCCTGCTGCTGATTACCGGCATTTGGTACTTCCGCAAAACAGAGCGCACCTTCGCCGATATTATCTGAAGCGAAAGCTGAAACGCGGACAGCTGAAAGCTGAAATCAAATCGCGCTGGCCTTACTTCGCTTTGCCATGGTGACAAATATCGCGATAAGCTCATCCGTCTCGATCATGAGTTTAGTGATTGCGTCACCGCGAATGCCACAGTCTTCTTGCAGTAGCTCCAGCCAGAGGCCTGTTTCGTCCGCCTCCTGGGCGCATGTTTCTACCTTCGACACAAATTCGGCAACGGAGCGGCCCCGCGACGCTTCGCGAAAGTTTGCCGCCACCGAAGTTCCGGAACGCAATAATTGTTTCGCGAG
>DATFCK010000586.1:0-4360 GCA_035253185.1 Chthoniobacterales bacterium
AGGCGAAAAGCAGCCAATCGCCTTGCCGCGTCCAAAACAGCGGCGCGATGCCGAACCGGTCGCGTCCGAGGTGCAGCTGCCGCTTCTGTTCGTCCCACAATGCGATGGCAAACTGGCCCCGCAATTTCTCCCACATTTCCTCGTGATGATCTTCCCACATGTGAGGGATGATCTCGGTGTCGCAGTGGGTCACGAATTGGTGGCCGCGGGCCTTTAATTCCTCCCGTTTTTCGATGTAATCGAAGAGTTCGCCATTGAAGACGGTGAAGACATTTCGCGCCTCATTGGCAATCGGCTGCTGGCCGTCGGCCAGGCCGACGATGCTAAGCCGGCGTGACGCCAGCGCCAGACCGGGGCGGATGAGAAAGCCCTCCTCATCAGGACCACGGTGCAATATGGCTTGCGCCATTTGTTGAATAGTCCGTTCAGACACAGGACGTTGCCCCGCCAGATCAATGATGCCTGCAATGCCACACATGATTTATTGTTCTACTTCAGTATTCGTATACCGTGGATGGTTGTTCCCCTATTTAATGATGCTACTCGCGGCCGAGTGTTGCCTTACGGCTCGAATTGCGAATAATCCACCCAAACTTGCCGTCTAGGAATTTTACCAGAGATGGGGACAACCGGCCGTCGCTGCCGTTCGATAATCCAATAGAACGCACGGATTTAGCGAGTTGCCATAGTCGGAATTTGTTTTAAGATCGCGGGCCGCAGCGTCGGAAGCAGTGTCCCCCTTTTTATGCATAAAGAGCGTATCGCTATTATTGGAATCGGTTGCCGGTTTCCGGGCGGTGTCAATGACACCGAATCGTTCTGGAAATTGCTGATCGAAGGACGGGAAGCCGTCACCGACGTACCACCGGATCGGTGGAACGTGGAGCGGTACTTTGATCCTGAGCCGGGGATTGCGGGAAAGACTTTTGCCAAACGCGGCGGCTTCCTGGACCAGATCGACCAGTTTGACCCGCAGTTTTTCGGTATTTCGCCGCGAGAGGCGCCGTATGTCGACCCGCAACATCGTCTGCTTTTGGAGACCGCTTGGGAAGCCATCGAAGACGCTGGGCTGGTGCTCGATTTGACCAACGGCAGTGACATTGCCGTATTCGTAGGCATTTCGCATAACGACTATCAGGGAATTCAAAGCACCGCATTCGATCATTTTGGCATCACGCCGCATACCGCGACCGGCAGCGCGCATTCGGTGGCGGCAAATCGCATTTCCTACTGCTTAAATCTTCGCGGGCCGAGCGTGGCGATGGACACGGCCTGTTCTTCTGCCCTAACGGCCGTTCACTCGGCGTGCGAACATATTTGGGCAGGGCGCGGCGATGTGGCGCTGGCTGGCGGGGTAACCGTCATGATTACGCCTGGTGGGTTCATTGGCTTTTCACAGGCAGCGATGCTGTCGCCGGATGGGCGGTGCGCGGCCTTTGACGCTTCAGCCAGCGGTTTCGTGCGAGGCGAAGGCGCCGGCATGGTGCTTCTGAAGCGTTTGTCTCAGGCAATTGCGGATGGCGATCCGATCCAGGGTGTCATCGTCGGGACGTCGATGAATCAGGATGGCCATACCAATGGAATCTCGCTGCCGAGCGCCGACGCGCAGGCCCGGCTCGTTCAGGACGCCTGCAAAAACGCCGGCGTGTCGCCTGTCGACATCGGGTTTGTTGAAGCCCACGGAACCGGTACCGCCGTCGGTGATCCAATCGAAGCACACGCTTTATCCGAGGCGTTATGCAAAGACCGGGTAGCCGCGTTACCGATAGGTTCGGTCAAAACCAACCTTGGACACCTGGAAACCGCTGCCGGTGTAGCCGGCCTGCTCAAGGCAATGTTGGTGCTGCGGCACCGCCAAATTCCACCCAGTCTGCATTTTCAGAAGCCGAATCCGCACATCGATTTCGAAAAATCGAAGCTGCGAGTGCCCACTACGGTCGAGCCTTTCCCGGAAACGCAGGGAGAACGTCTGGTCGGAGTAAATTCGTTCGGGTTTGGCGGGGCCAACGCGCACGTTATCCTGGCGGAACCGCCCGCTGCGCATTCTGATCACGCAGAGCCGTGGCCGGAGCGGGCGTGGCCGATAATGCTGTCGGCCCGATCGGAAGACGCGCTTCGCGGTTGTGCGTTGAACCTTGCCGCCTGGCTAACGGAGCGGTCAAACCTCAATGGCGATTCCCCTCTCCTGCCGGATCTGACTTATACTCTGGGCGCGCGTCGTAATCACCATCCGCACCGCCTAACGACGACTGCCAGCTCGACAGCCGAGCTGATCCAGGAGCTCGACGCCTTCGCCATCAAGCAGGACAGCGTAAAAATTCGCACCTCGTTCACCCCGCGTCCCGAATCGGCGCCGCGGGTCGCTTTCGTTATGAGCGGACAAGGGCCGCAGTGGTGGGCGATGGGCCGCGAACTCATGCAGCGGGAGCCGGTATTTCGCCAGGTAATTGAACAGTGCGACGCGGCGATGCGTGGCATCGCTGATTTTTCACTATTGGACGAATTAAACCGCTGCGAGGAAACCTCTCAGATGCATCGCACCGAAATCGCTCAACCGGCAATTTTCGCGATGCAGGTGGGTCTGGCCGAGCTGTGGAAGTCGTGGGGCGTTCATCCGGCGGCTGTGGCCGGTCACAGTGTAAGTGAAATTGCGGCAGCATGCGTGGCCGGTTTGTTTTCGTTGGAGCAAGGCGCGCGCATCATCGCGCTGCGGGCGCGATTCATGGGGGATTGTGCCCGAGGCGAAGGCAAAATGCTCGCAGTCGGTCTCGGTCAGGAAGAGGCGCAGGCGCTGATCGATAAGCATGATCGCACGGTAACAATCGCGGCATTCAACGGGCCACGCTCGTTAACGCTGGCTGGTCCGCGTCACTCGATCGAAGCCATGTTCGCGGAACTGGAACCGCAGGGGGTGTTCGCGCGGATGGTGCGCGTAGATCATCCGTTTCATCACCCCATGATGCAACCGGCATCAGAGGCGTTGGAGAATGCGCTCACCGATCTCAAACCGAACTCGGAGTCTGTACCTTTCTTTAGCACCGTAACCGGTAACCGCGTCGGCGGCGGCGAGCTCGGGGCGGAGCACTGGGGCCGTGGGGTTCGCCAACCGGTGCAGTTTGCTCCCGCGATTAACGCGATTGCTGATTTCGGCGTGGATATCTGGCTGGAACTCGGTGCCCATCCTGCCCTGGCTCACTCAATTCAGGAATGTCTGGCGGCGCGCTCCGGAACCAAACCGGTTATTATTTCTTCGGTTAGGCGCGAGCGAGAACACGAATCGTTGCTGGAAGCTGCCATGGACCTCCATCGCGCCGGAGTTGCGCTCGATTTCAAAGCGATGACACCGTCGCGGCGTTTACTTTCGCTGCCGGCCTACGCCTGGGATCGCAGCCGTTGGTGGAACGAAGCGCCATCGTGGCGCGACGGCCGATTGTCCGCCGGTGGCCGCGGCCTGCTCGATATGCGGCTGCCATCCTCGGTTCCTACCTGGACTGCGCGCCTGGACAGCCGACATCTCGCTTACTTGAAGGACCACAAGGTCGAAAATCATGTGATTTTTCCGGCGGCGGGATTTGTCGATCTGGCGCTGGAGGCCGGGAATCAGTTGTTCGAAGGCCGGCCTTTTGTCATTGAGGATTTTGAGATTCGCAAACCGCTTATCCTGCCGGACCCGCCCACCGGCGTTCATCTCGAAGTATCTTATCAACCTAACGATCGCACATTTGCCATTCAAAGCCGATTCGAGCAAGGGGCGTCATGGTCCCTTCACGTAGTCGGGTCGATGCGCGGAGAACGGACCGATTCGGTGTTCGCCGTCTCCAGCCTGGAACCGGAAAACGCTGATAACCTGAAACCGGTCGATATCGACAGGTTTTATCGCTACATGGGCGATCTCGGGCTGAATTATGGCGAAGAATTTCGTCCCGTTAGGCAGCTTTCCGCTGCCGATGGCAGATCGGCCGGCAGGGTGGCGCTTTCTGATGCAATTGCGCCGCGAGCCGGCGAGTATCCACTGCATCCGGTATTGCTCGATGGTGCGTTACACGTTTTTTCCGCGGGACGTTCCACCGTGGAAGCGCGCGGCTCCGAACTTAAACTTCCGGTTCGCTTCGGCCGGATCCTCTTCCTGCGTTCGCCGGGCGCGTCTGCCCGTGTGCGCGCGAACGTGGTCGAATGCACCGAGGAATTCGTCGAGGGCGAGATCAATATTTACGATGAAACCGGCAAACCCTGCGTTTTGGTGGCGGGTTTCCGCGCCATCAGCGTCGCCGGAGTCCGCCGGGGGCCGTCCAGCCGAACTCGCGACGTTCTATATAATATAGAGTGGCAGCGGACGCCGGCCGAATTTCGGCCCGGAGAG